>DATKTF010000566.1:0-2186 GCA_035531255.1 Cellulomonadaceae bacterium | reverse complement strand
CGGTGTCGACCCGCCCGACGGCGTGTGCAGGACAATCCGACTGCGAGCCGGGCGACCCGAGATAGACCGCTGGTGTGTCAAACCGAACGCACGCCTCAGGGTTCTCCCGCAGATCGATCACAGGCCAGGTAGCCGGCACCGTGACCCGTACACCGTCAAAGGTCACGAACCGGGAGCCTGTCGACACGCCGTCGACACGCGGAGTAGGGGTGACAGCCACGGCCTGCGGCGCGCTGATCGCCTCCGCACGGAAATCGGCAGAAGCACGTCCGGCGGGAGGCATGAGAAACGTGATCATGGTGATCGCAGAGACAAGAACCGAGTGACCGACTCGCCCCATGATGATCACACGATTTCCCTCCAACGAATGCATGCGTCCTCGCCGACGGCTTCAGGCGGAATAGGGCAGACAGAGCATGACACAACTCACGCCTCATCTGCCACACTCGTCACACCTGGACGGCGCAGAGCGATGCAATATGTCGCGTCTGTCGCGTGTCAGACAAAGCGGACAAATGCCCAGGACGCCATGTGAGGAAGGGTACGTGCGATGGACCGTTCGGCTCTGACCGTTGCTGGAAGCCTGGTGCTGGCGGCGTGCGCCCTCGTGGCCGGTTGTAGTTCCTTGGCAGCTCCTTCGGCGGTCAGCTCCACTGCCACGGCGATTTCCGTCAGCACCGCGAGCCCGCCATTGCCGCCTGCGGTGGGATCCGCCGCCGCTGCGTCCGGCGGATCCCCGCCAGGCGCCTCCTCACCCGCAGCCGATGCGGTGCCGATCTGCGCGAACGTCGACCTGACTGTCGCAGTGGGCGAAAGCGGCGCTGGGCTCGGGCACGTCAGCTCGACCATCGTGTTCACGAACGGATCGGACCACCCGTGCACGATGTCGGGCTACCCAGAGGTCACGGGGGTGGATGGAGCAGGCCGGGAGATGACCCATGCGCTACAGACCCTCAGCGGATACATGGGCGGCAGCTACACCACGGTGGCGGTGCTTCTCGGCCCCGGAGGCAGAGCCTCCGCGTTGGTCGAGGGAACGGACGTCCCCACCGGTACGGCCACCACGTGCCCTGTCAATCCCCGCCTGCTCGTCACGGCTCCCGATCAGACCGACTCGCACGTCCTGGTCGTGAGCATGCCGGGATGCTCGCCCCTGCAGGTCCACCCCGTCGTAGCCGGAGCCACGGGACGAGCGTGAACCTCGCACCCGTGCGGTGAGGTCAGCGACTCGACAACCCGGCAGTCCCGCAGGACGTCACGATGCCTGAATCGACGACGCTGATGGAGCTGACCACCGGAGTGGGGGACCGCTGCGATCGAGGACTGCTCGAGCGTCGGCGAACGCCGCCCTGTCTCGTGCCGACGTCGATGGAGGCTCGCAACAGACGCCTCGACGGTAGTCGGAGTGGAGGATCGCCCGGCCGGGGACCCGCGCTCTCGGGGTCGATCCCCTCAATGGCGGAAGATCGTCGCCAGTTCCGCCCACCGGTCCGCGCGGGCGTACACCGGGACGACGTCCCGGGGGACGTCCTGCTCGACCTCGCGCCCACCGGAGTGGTGCTCGCCGGTCCACACGTCGACCCAGTCGCCGGCGGGAAGGTAGGTGCGCCACGTCGAGGCGCCCGGCGCTGTGACCGGGTGGACGAGAAGGGCGTCGCCGAGCTGGAACTCGCCGGGGAAGTCCCAGATGCGCGGGTCGCCCGCATGGTCGAAGAACAGTCCGCGCATGAGAGGACGAGAGGTGACGATCGCCCGGCGCGCCTGCTCGGCGAGGTACGGCACGAGCCGTTCCCTGAGCTGGGCGTAGCGACGGAAGACGTCGACCACGGCCGGGTCGTCATTGGTCTCGGCGACGAACCACGGTGTCCGGTCACGGAGGGGGAGACGGTGGTGGTTGAACTCGGAGTGGTACTGCATGACCGGCATGAAGGTGGCTGCTGCGCTCGCCCGAAGGTACAGCTCGGCGTCGGGGACCGGTCCTGAGAAGCCCGCCAGGTCCCAGCTCCAGTACACGATGCCGCACGCCGAGGCGGTGATCCCGGCCGTGACCGAGTTGCGAAAGGCCTCCCAGGTCGAGTTCTCGTCGCCCGCCCAGATGATGCCGTGCGCTTGCGAGCCGGTGAAGCCTGCGCGCGAGAAGGTCACTGGCGCCTTCCCGCAGGAGCGCAGGAGGTCACCGAACGCAC
>DATKTF010000565.1:0-2143 GCA_035531255.1 Cellulomonadaceae bacterium | reverse complement strand
GGACAACGACGCGTTCCTGCTCGACAGCGGCCTCGACGTCACCGTCCTACGTCCCGGGCTCGTCGCCGGGATCGGCAGCGTGGGCTTCGACACCCTGCTCGCCGTCGCGGGCAGAACCCTGACCACCGTCCACGGCAGCGGTCTCCAACGTTGGTCCTACATCGCGGTCGACGATCTCGTGGGCTACCTCGTCGACGCCCTCGACGAGATAGCCACCTACCGTCGGGCCTTCGACGTCGGCAGCACCGAAGCACCGACCTACCGCGAGCTCCTCTCGCGGACGGCCGCCGTCCTCGGCCGACCCGGGCCCCGGATCGTGCCCATCCCCCTGCCTCTCCTGCGCACCCTCGCACCGCTCGTCGAACACCGGCACCATCTTCCCCGCGGCGGCATCAGGGCCGCCCTGGACCACCTCGCCGACGATCTCACCGGCGACCCGACCACCATCCGCACCACCCTGCCCCGGACGCTGCTGACCTGGGAGACCGCCGTCCGTCGCAGTACGTGAGACCGACCACGCTCGGCCGATGCGCCCGCGATGCCCGGCCCGGCGTCGCCGCGATGCTCGCCTGATCGCCCAGGAGCGGACAGGCGTCGGTGGGCGTCAGTCGCCTCCTGGGCCAGATGGGGTCCCGAGCGCCGCAGGGCAACCTGGCTACTCCTCGCCGCAGAAGTGGGCGCGGACGACGTGGGCCAGCTCGTCGGGCCCCGTCGCGCTGGTGTCGACCACGAGGTCGTAGGTGATTCCTCGGTGCACGGACACAGCCTGGATCGCGGCCATGCCGATCGTCCGGTCTCCACGAACGGCCTCCCGGGCGGAGGCGACGTCGGGCGCACAACGCACACCGACCCAGCCGACCGCAACTCCGCGCAACGCCGCCCGCCACCGCTGCTGCGCGACCGGACCACTGACGAAGTTGTCCTCCACCACGGGGCGCGCACCAGCCGCCGCCATCGCGGCGATACCAGCCCTCCACCGCCGCTCCACCTCGACGAAGTCCGGTCCCACACCGACGCCGCCGCCATCAGGGAGATCAAGACCCCGACCCCGAAGAGCCTCGCCGACGCGGCGTCGATCAGCGTGTCCACACCCAGCCGCAACCAGAACCCGTCGAACACCTCCTGGAGGCGTCGCGCCAGCACGGACTTCCCGGAGCTCGAGCCGCCGTTGAGCACCAGAACCCGCGGACAACGTCCGCCCGTACCACCCCTCCTCGCACGCAGACACCGACAATGGCCAGCCCGCACGAGCCCCCGATCGTCAGCGTCGCCCAGGACCGCCACCAACGACGACGCCCGACCCACCGTGTCGGCCGCCGACGGACCAGGAAGTGCCCGCTCCTGGAGACGGGATCGATCCCGTGTCTGCCAGACAGGCGAGCCCGATCTGGGCAACGGGCATGGCAGGGGAAAGTGGGGGCGCGACAACGCACTGACGGGGCGGGCTCGACCGTGATCTGCACGTGATCCGGCGCTGGGAGCGGCAGATGTGATGGTGGACGTGCGTAAGGTGGCTGCGCTGTTGTTCGACGCCGACGGGGTGCGCGTCAACTCGACTGCCGCGGGTGAGTCCGCGTGGCTGGAGCGGGCACTGGCGTACGACCTCGGGCCCGCCGCTGTGCTCGCGGGGATCCACGGGCGCCGCTCGATCGAGGCCGTCGCACGTTTCGCCCCGGCCGAGCGGGTCGCTACCGCCACCGCCGATATCGACTCCCTCAGGCTCCGCATCCGGGCCCTGACTGCTCGCGGCCCGGCGCCTCGGGCCCGACGTGACGCACCGCGTGGTCCTCGAGGACCGCCCGATCGGGATCACCGCACCGCGTCTGGCGCCGGCCTCGGGTGGTTGTTCGCCATCACCGCGGGCCCACAGACGACCACGGCAGTCCGCGATCTCGTGCGGATCGCCCACGGCCTGGCCCGCGCACGCGTCCGACGCCGCAGCGCGTCAGACCCGACCTCGACTGTTCGATCGGCCGCTCGAGGTCCGCGCGGGTCCCGATCCTGACAGAGCGAAGGCGTCGGCGCAGTCGACTGCCTGGTCAGCGACTCGCGAGACGTCAGTCAAGACCGGCAAGAGAGCTCGCTCCGGTAGCTGTCAGTGCCGTGCAGAGTCGCGCGACGGCGGCGGTGAAGAGGTGGGCGG
>DATKTF010000564.1:0-10108 GCA_035531255.1 Cellulomonadaceae bacterium | reverse complement strand
ACCTGCGCGCCGGCGACAGGCCCGCGGAGTCCTCGGCCTCGGACGACAACCGGTCGCCCCACGCGAACCCGGCATGCTCGGCCGCGACCGTCGGCGACGCCGTGGCCTGCCCGTAGCCGGCGACGAGGATCCGCGCCATCTCCTCGCGGACCCGGTCGCCGCTGGTCTCGTCGTCGACGCGCTCGACGGCGCTGTAGAGCATCCTCGGACGACCACGGGTGCAGCGGACCTCCGGGTGGCGCGACACGAGACCCGCACCGATCAGGCAGTCGAGGTGCTCGCGCGTCGTGTTGACGTGCAGGTCGATCGCCTCGGCGAGGGCGTCGACACTCATCGGGGACCGTGCCTCCTGCAGCAGACGCAGCAAGGTGACCCTGCTCTCGGACGCGAGAGCACGGTATGCGCTGACTCGACTGGCCGCCATGAACCCAGCATTCCCGGAATCGGCCGCCGCCACGTAGGACCTTCGAACGGACTTTGCTCGGTAGCGTGGCCCGATGAGCACTCCCCGAGCCCTCGTCCTCACCGTCTCGGACCGGTGCGCGCGAGGCGAGGCGGTCGACCGCTCCGGTCCCCGCGCGGTCGCCCTGCTGGCCGAAGCCGGATATCCGACCGGACCGGCACGCATCGTGCCGGACGGCGAGGAGTCCGTGTCCGCAGCCCTGCGCGAGGCGGTCCGGGACGGCGCACGTGTCATCGTGACGACCGGCGGGACGGGCGTCGGCCCCCGGGACCGGACGCCCGAGGGGACCCGAGAGGTCCTTGACCGCGAGCTGCCGGGCCTCGCCGAGGCGCTCCGCCGCGAGGGTGCGAGGCACGTGGCCACGGCCGTGCTGTCCCGTGGGCTGGCGGGCGTCACCGCCGAGGGGGCCGTGGTGGTCAACCTGCCCGGGTCGACCGCGGCGGTCGAGCAGGGGCTCGCGGTCCTTCTGCCCATCCTCGGCCACCTGCTCGACCAGCTCACCGGTGGAGACCACGCGTGATCACCCCGGAGCCGCGCCGCTCGTCGGCCTGAGCGCTCCACCGGCGGGCGGAGCCGCGTCGGCGCGAAGCGCGCGAGCGCCGGGGAGCGGGGTCAGCCGCCGGCGAACGGCGGCAGGACGTCGACCACCGCGTCCGGCTGCAGGGGGATGTCGTCGGAATCCAGCCGGACGCCGTCCGACAGCATCGCGCACCGGGCGAGGACCCGCTCGAGGGCGACGCCGTGCCGCACGACGATCTCGGCGCGGAGCTGTCCTGCGGTCGAGGCACGGACGGACTCGGTCGCCGTCCCGGCAGCCTCTGCCGCGGCGGCGAAGTAGCGGATCGTCACCATGCGCGCACCTCTCGGGAGTCGATCACGCCTGTGGCGACGCCCGGTCATGGTGCCATGCGCCACGCACGACCGGCACCCGGCGTCCGGCGGTCGTCCGTCGTCGCAGGCGCTCGCCAACGGTTGTCAACGGTTGACGAGCATGACGGGGACGGTGTCCCCGGGAACCACCTCGACGACGTCGGCGGGGACCACCGCCAGGGCCTGGGCGCCGCCGAGGCTCGCGGCGAGGTGGGATCCCGAACCGCCACGGGCGACCTGACGGACCGTCCAGCCGTCACCGAACCAGGCGGGAGCGAACCAGCCGTCGTCGGCGCGCGCGTCGTCCGCGCGCTCGAGCACCACCGGCATGTACTGCGCACGGCCCGGCGGCGATCTCCAGCCGTCCACCACCACCGCGGTGAGTCGCGGACGACGCACCGAGCGGAACCCGCGCATCCGCAGGATCGCCGGTCGCACGAACACCTCGAAGGACACGAACACGCTCACCGGGTTCCCGGGCAGACAGAACACGGGGGTGCCGTCATCGAGCGCGCCGAGCCCCTGGGGCTTGCCGGGCTGCATCGCGACCGACACGAACTCCATCCCCGGCTCGCCGCGCAGCGCCTCCTTCACGACGTCGAACGCCCCCATGCTCACACCGCCGGACGTCACGACCGCATCGACCTGGCCGCGCAGCCCCGCGAGGGCGGCCCGGAAGACCGCCGGGTCGTCGGGGACGGCGGAGAGGCGAACCGGCACGCCACCGGCCTCCCGGACCGCCGCAGCGAGCAGGTGCGAGTTCGAGTCGGGGATCTGGCCGCGGCGGAGCGGCGTCCCGGGTTCGACGAGCTCGCTCCCAGTGGCCACGACGGCCACCCGCGGACGCGGCCGGACGTGCACCCGACCGGCACCGGCCGCCGCAGCGGCACCGATCTGCTGCGCATTGAGCTGGGCACCCTCGGCGAGCACCACGTCGCCTGCGCGGGCGTCCTCGCCGACCCGGCGGACGAAGTCACCGCGTGCAGCGACGGCGTGCACCTGGACGACGGTGCTGCCGCCGTCGGTCGACTCGACCGGGACGACCGCATCGGCGCCACGAGGCAATGGCGCCCCGGTCATGATCCGGGCGGCCGTCCCCGGCGCGACGACGGGATCGTCCGCCGTGCCCGCGGCGAGGTCGGCCAGGACCGTCAGCATGCGCGGCGTCCCGACCGAGGCGCCCGCGGTGTCCTCCGCCCGGACGGCGTAGCCGTCCATCGACGAGTTGTCCCACCGCGGCAGCGGGTCCGGTGCGAAGAGCCGTCGGGTCAGGACGCACCCGAGGGCGTCGTCGAGAGCCACCTCGATCTCGGGCAGCGGCTCGACGAGGGCGAGCGCCGCCGCGAGGTGCTCCTCCGTGGTGCGCATGCGACGTCCTCTCCGTCGACCCGGCGATCCCTCGCGCGGACCAGGCGTCAGTAGCGGGTCAACGTCGGGTCGACGTCGTCCACCCACGCCAGGATGCCACCGTCGAGGTGGGCGACATCGGTGAATCCTGCCTCCAGCACGGCTCGGAGCGCCTGTGCCGATCGTGCGCCCGTGCGGCAGTGCAGGACGATCTGCCGATCACGCGGGAGGCTCTCGAACGCGCTGCCGTCGAGGATCCGGCCGAGCGGGATCAGCCGGGCGCCCGGGATCGCCACGATCGCGTGCTCGGTCGGCTCCCGCACGTCCACGACGAACGGTCGCCCCGCGGGCGGTCCGGACAGGAGTGCCGCGAGCGCGCGCGCGGACACGGTGGGCGGCGGGGAGGTTCGGACCGACGGCGTGGCCGTGTGCGCACGACCAGCTGTCGGTGCACCGGCCGGCGCCAGGGCGACCTCGGTCCAGCGACCCGCGAGCGCATCGATCACCAGGACGCGCCCGAGAAGCGGCTCTCCGACCCCCATCAGGAGCTTGAGGACCTCCGTCGCCATCACCGAGCCGACCTGACCGCACAACGCGCCGAGCACGCCGGCATCCGCGCACGACGGCACCTCGCCCTCATCGGGAGGTTCGGGGAAGAGGTCCCGCAGCTGCACCCCGGTGATGCCCGGCACCGGCGGACGGCCCCAGAAGACCGAGACCTGCGCGTCGAAGCGGAGCACGGACCCCCAGACCTCCGGCAGGCCGAGCGCGACGCACGCGTCGTTCACGAGGTAACGGGTCGGGAAGTTGTCGGTCCCGTCCACGACGACGTCGTAGCCGGAGAGGACGCCCTCGACGTTGTCCGCGGTCAGCGGGCCGGCGTGCACCACCACCGCGATGCCGGCGTCGACGGCGAGGACCGCGTCCCGGGCGCTGTCGACCTTCGGACGCCCGACGTCCGCCCAGCCGTGGACGACCTGCCGCTGGAGGTTCGACTCGTCGACGTCATCGAGGTCGACGATGCCGATGGTGCCGACGCCCGCGGCCGCGAGGTAGAGGAGGACGGGCGAGCCCAGGCCGCCGGCGCCGACCACGCACACCCGGGCGTTCCGGAGGCGACGCTGCCCCTCGGCGCCCACCCCAGGCAGGAGGAGGTGACGGGCGTACCGGCGCAGCTGCTCGGCGGTGAGCGCCGGACCGGGCTCGACCACGGGAGGGATCGGCATGCAGGTCACCCTAGCGTCGTCGGGTGGTGGATCTCGCGGGCCTCCATCGGGCCTCCATCGGGCAGGCACCGGGCAGGCACCGGGCAGGCACCGGGCAGGCACCGAGCGGGCACCGAGCGGGCACCATCAGAATCGCACGATCGTGCTAATTTCGACCGCGTGCCCACCTCACCGCTCCCCAAGGGCGAACGGACCCGCCGGACGATCGTCGACCACGCGGTCGCGACGGCCTACCGGGTCGGCCTCGGACGGTTGACGATCGGCGATCTCGCCTCGGGCACCGGTCTCTCGAAGAGCGGCCTCTACGCGCACTTCGGGTCCAAGGAGACGCTCCAGCTCGCGGTGCTCGACGAGGCCGCGGCGCGGTTCGCCGTGGCCGTGGTCCGGCCGGCCCTGCAGGCACCGCGTGGTGAGACGAGGCTCCGAACCCTGTTCGACCGCTGGATGACCTGCGGGATGTCGCGCGATCCCGGCGTCTGCCTGTTCGTCAAGGCGGCGACCGAGCTCGACGAGCAGCCCGGAGCGGTCCGCGACCGACTGGTGGAGCTCCACCGGGCGCTGATCGCGACCATCGAGACGATCGTCCGGAACGACGACGGCGCGTTCCACGCAGACGCGGACGGCCGCCAGCTCGCCGCCGACGTGTACGGCGTGATGCTCTCCTTCTACCTGGCGCACCGCCTCCTGCAGGACCTCGCCGCCGAGCGGCGCGCACGCACCGCCTTCGAAGCCCTGCTCGCGGCGCTCGCCCGGGGCCCGTCGCCCGAGCTACCACCCGCCCTGCCATCGACCGAGTCCGACCAGACCACCCGGAGCCGCTCATGACGATGCCGACCACCCTTGCCCGCCATCCCGTCGCACGCCTGCGCGAGCGGGCGCGGCTGCTCGCGCTGCGCGGCTCCTTCGCCCTGCAGGACCTCGTCGCCCCGGACCGGGCGAGCACGCGAGCGCTCGACCTGTGGTGCACGGTGCCGAGCGGCGCGGGTCGCCGGAAGGACTTCCGCCCGTTCCCCGGCGAGGTCACCGCAACGACGACGAGCACCGGCCACGAGGTCGTCACCGAGTCGTGGGGCACTGGCCCGGTCGTGTACCTGGTGCACGGCTGGGGCGGGTGGCGCGGCCAGCTCGGGGCCTTCGTCGAACCCCTCGTCGCGGCCGGCCACCGCGTCGTCGGATTCGACGCCCCAGGTCACGGTGAGTCCGCGCCGGGCGCCCTCGGCGCGGGAAAGGGGCACATCATGGAGCTGCTCGCGGCGTTCGAGTCGGTCGTGGCGCAGCACGGCGAGGCGGCCGGGGTGATCGCCCACTCTCTCGGGTGCACGATCGCCTCTCTCGTCGTCCACGACCGTCTCGACGCGGCGCGACTCGTGCTCGTCGGCGCCCCGGCGGACTTCGGCGAGAGGACCCACGAGTTCGGTGCCGCCGTCGGATTCACCGAGCGCACGCGCGGCCGGCTCCAGACCACGATGGAGCGGGAGTGCGGACGTCCACTCACGGCCTTCGACCTGGCACCGCTCGCGGCGGGCGGGCGACTGCCCGCGACGCTCCTGATCCACGACCAGTTCGACAAGGAGGCGCCGTACCGGGTGAGCGAGGAGCTCGCTGCGGCGTGGCCGACGGCGACGCTGCTGACCACGCTCGGCCTCGGTCACCAGCGCATCCTCACCGATCCCGACGTGGTCGCCGCGGCCGTGCGGCACATCACCTCGGCGACCCCTCGCTGACCGACGCTGCCGACCGTCGCCGCAGGCCGGCCGGCACGACGACCCACCCCGGCTGCGCACGTAGGCTCGTCCTCAGCCGGAGGGCTCCGTCGAGGCGCGGGCCGCACACCGGCGTGGGAGCGGGCCACGAACCCGTCGAGCACCTGGAGGCGGAGACATGGACGGCCACCGGCACGACGCGGTCGCTGACGCCGACGTCCACCGCAGCAGGCTGTCGATCGCCCTGGGCATCTCGGCGACGATCCTGGTCTCGCAGGTCGTCGGGGCGATCTGGACCGGCAGCCTCGCGCTCCTGGTCGACACGGCCCACGTGCTGACCGACACCGGGAGCCTCGCGATCGCCCTGCTCGCGGAGCGGCTCGCGCGCCGCCCGGCGACGTCGCGTCGGACCTGGGGCCTGCGCCGCACCGAGGTGCTGGCCGCGACCGCGCAGGCGAGCGTGCTCCTCGCCGTCGGTCTCTACGTGCTCGTCGAGGGGGTCCACCGGCTCGTCCGTCCCCCCGAGGTGGCGTCAGCGGAGATGATCGTCTTCGGGGCGATCGGGCTCGTCGGCAACATCGCCGCGGTCGCGGTGCTGGCGGGCAGTCGCCGCGCCACCTTCACCACGCGCGCCGCGTTCCTGGAGGTCGTCAACGACACCCTCGGGTCGTTCGCGGTGATCGTCGCGGCCGTGGTGATGACGCTCACCGGCTGGGCCCGGGCCGACGCGGTCGTCGCCCTGCTCATCGGGCTGCTGATCCTGCCACGGACCGTGAGCCTGCTCCGCGAGACCGTGAACGTGCTCCTCGAGGGCACGCCACGCGGGCTCGACCTCGACGCGGTGCGAGGTCACATCCTCGCGCTCCCGCACGTCCGCGCCGTGCACGACCTCCACGCGAGCCAGATCGCCACCGGCCTGCCGGTCCTGACCGCGCACGTCGTGCTCGACGACGACTGCTTCCGCGACGGACACGCCCTCGACCTGCTCGACCAGCTCCAGACCTGCGTCGCCGAGCACTTCGACGTGAGCGTCGAGCACTCGACGTTCCAGCTCGAACCCGGCAAGCACCGCGATCACGAGTACTCACCTCACGACTGAGACGACCAGCACGCCAGATCGTGTCGGGCGCCCTAGAGTTCGTCGTGACGGCGCCGCACGCGGGCTCGCACGCGGGTGCCGGAGCCCTCGAGGAGGAGGCCGACCATGCAGCGCACGGCGGAGTTCGACGCGTTCGGTCCGTGGGTCGACGAGGTCACCTCGGCCGACACCGTTCCCCGTCTGTTCCGGAGCCACCCGATCGATCTCACGTCCGCACTGCTCGCGATCAAGGTCCCCCGCAACATCTCGCGTCGCGACGCCGATCCGTCGATGGACCTGTACGACCACCTCGTGATCGTCGACGAGACCGGCGTGACCATGCTCAGCCGCGTCGAGACCCCACGCGTCCGCGCGGGCGCGATCACGGCCTCGTCGTTCACGACGCAGGTGCTGGCCTGGTCCGACGTCACCGGCGTGACGGTCAGCACCGAGTTCGTCGACGGGCTCCTCACCCTGCACACCACCGGCCGCGCCATGACGGTGCCGTTCAACGGGTCGTCCCTGCCGATCGTCGACCGGCTCGTGGCGCTCGTCCGGTCCCGTTACGGCGCGGGTGCCACGACCACCGGCGAGACGGAACGGATCCATCGCGCCACCGACCTCGATGTGGCACGGGCGTCGACCGAGCTGCCCGACGTCGAGCGCGAGCTGCAGAACCTCCACCGGCGGATCCTGTCCGACGATCCGCACATGCGTCACCTCACCACGCAGCAGCGCACGACGGTCCGCTGGACCAGCCGCCGAGCCCTCGTCCGGCTGGCCAAGAACCTGTGGCCGACGGCGATCCAGACGTCGCTCACCTACACGGACGGCCGCGAGCTCCTGGTGGTCCACCGCCGGCACGCCGTCGTCCGCGGCTACAAGCCCGTCTACTCGATCGCGCGCACCGCGCTCCTGGTCGAGAGCATCACGGGCACCGACATCGCCGACAGCCCGGACCTCGCCGGCGTGCGCATCCTGACCCTGCACCTCGGGGACGCCTCGGTCGAGCTCCTCTTCGCCGCGGGGTCGATCGCGCCCGAGCTGCTCGCCGCGCGTCTCGACCGCGCGTCGCACGCCGTCTGATCGGAACCGCCGGCCGCGTGCGACGGTACCGCTGTCCGCCGCACCGCTCCCGTCGCGGCGACCTGGGACCTGCGGCGGACCGGTAGCCCGTGCCGGCGAGGGAGAATGGTGCCCCGTGGCGCACACCCCCGAGTCCGGACCCATCGACCGGGTGTCGGCCAGGGCGCTTCTCGTCTGGGGCGTCGCCCTCGTCGCCTACGTGGTCGCGGTGTTCGCTCGGACGTCCCTCTCGGCGACCGGGGTCGAGGCCGCCCTGCGGTTCCACGCGGGCTCGGCGGTGCTGTCCCTGTTCACGGTCCTCCAGCTCGCCGTCTATGCCGCGATGCAGATCCCGGCCGGTGCGACGGTCGACCGGATCGGGCCACGCCGAGCCATCGCGATCGGCACGGCCTTGATCGGCCTCGGCCAGCTGGCCATCGCGTTCGCGACCGGGGTGCCGACCGCGATCGGTGCACGCATCCTGGTCGGCTCGGGCGACGCCTTCATCTTCCTCAGCGTCGTGCGTCTTCTCCCGGCCTGGTTCCCCGGGCGACAGATCGCTCTCGTCACACAGCTGACCGGCATGGTCGGGCAGCTCGGGCAGCTCCTGAGCCTCGGCCCGCTCGTCGGGGTGCTGTCCGTCCACGGCTGGGAAGCGGCCTACGTCCTCGCCGGGTCGATGACGCTGCTCGTCGGGGTCCTGGTGATGGTGGCGGTCCGGGACGGTCGCCCGCGCCAGACCAGGGCCGTCGACGCCGGCTCCCTCATCCTGGCGACCTCCGACCTCACCGACGCCGAGATCGCGGAGCCCCGGATGTCCCCGTCCCGACCGCTCGGGGACGACGAGGGCGGCGCGTTGCGCCGGACCTGGCGGAACCCGGGCACGAGGACCGGCTTCTGGGTGCACTTCACGACGCCGTTCTCGGCGAACGCGTTCGTCATGCTCTGGGGATTCGCCTACATGACCAGGGCCGAGCACCTCAGTGACGCCGTGGCGCTGGCCGTGCTCAGCACCTACGTCGGCGGGACGCTCCTGTTCAGCCCGCTGCTCGGCGTGCTCACGAGCCGTCTGCCCACGCACCGGGTGCGACTCGTCGTGGTGATCATGACGTCGCAGATCGCGGCCTGGACCGTCGTGCTCGCGTGGCCCGGTGACGCCCCGCCGGCCGCGCTGTTCGTGCTCGCCGTCGCGCTCGCGTCCGGCGGGCCGGGCTCGCTGATCGGCTTCGACTTCTCGCGCGCCACGAACCCGCTGGCGACCCTCGGACTCGCCACCGGGATGGTCAATGCCGCGGGATTCATCTCGTCGCTCAGCGCCGTCCTGGCCGTGGGGGTCGCGCTCGACCTCCTCGGTGAGGGCTCGCCCGAGCGCTTCACCGACGGGGGCTTCCTCGTGGCGTGGCTCGTCCAGGTACCGATCTGGGTCCTCGGGCTGATCATGTTGCGTCGCAGCGACCGGGCGTTCCGCGCGCACCTCGACGCGACGCGCCCCTGACCCTCACCGGGTCAGCGTTCAGCCGAGCATCCGCACGGTCCCGGTCGTGGCCGACGCTCGCGCCGCGGCGAGGACGTCGAGGACGGCGGCAGCTGACGCGACGCCGACCGGCATCTCGCTCCCGGTCCGGACGGCGCGCTCCACCGCGGCATAGAACGCCGGGTAGTCGCCGGCCCGGACGGGAACCGCCTCCGCCGTCTCGCCGCGGGTGAGTCGGCCCGAGCGTGGCGGTTCCGCGAGACCCCACGGCCGGCCGTCACCCGGGACGCGACCCTCGACGAGCGCAGCCTCCTGCGGGTCGAGCCCGTCACTCGTGTACGCGCCGGCGCTCCCGAGCACCCGGAACCGGTGTCCCTGGTCTGCGGCGACCGCGCTCATCCACAGGTGCGACCGCACCCCGGACCGGTGTCGGAGCGCGACGAACGCGTCGTCCTCGGCCCCTGTGCCGGCCCGCCGGACGTCGGTCTCGGCACGGACCTCGACGACCGGCCCGAACAGCTCGACCGCCTGGTCGACGAGGTGCGCCCCGAGGTCGTACAGCACACCACCGAGTGCCGCGGGGTCACCGGACTCACGCCAGTTGCCGGTGGCCTCCGGCCGCCAGAGCTCGAATCGCGACTCGAAGCGGTGCACCTCGCCGAGCGCGCCGGAGCCCAGCACGTCCCGGAGGGTGAGGAAGTCGCCGTCCCATCGCCGGTTCTGGAACACGGTGAGCGGCACTCCCCGCTCGGCCGCCATCGTCGCCAGGTCACGGGCCTCACGAGCCGACGGCGCGACCGGCTTGTCGACGACGACTGCCGTACCGGCCTCGATCGCGCGGCGCGCGAGAGGAACGTGCGAGTCGTTCGTGGTGGCCACCAC
>DATKTF010000563.1:0-8523 GCA_035531255.1 Cellulomonadaceae bacterium | reverse complement strand
GTCACCGAGGCATCGGTGCGGGCCATCACGTGCCACGGGAACCCGTCGACATGCCCACGCGAGCTCTCCAGCACCGTCCCGCCGAGGAACCCGCTGCCGTCGAAGCCGATCGCTGGCGCGCGGTGGTCGCCCCGGAGCATGTCCAGCATCACCCTCAGCGATCCTCTGCGCGTCGACGCTCACGACCCGACGCAGATCTCGTCCCACACCGCCCTGCAGGACGACGGTCCCGCCGTACGGTTCGTCTGCCATCACAGTCCCCCAGCCCTGGTGCGTGGTCGTGACCGGTCTGAACCCGCGGCCTGCGATGCGGACGTCACCGGTGTGACCGGATCTCACGAGCGCCAGGTCCCGATCAGGTGGATCATGAAGGCGTCACCACCGGCAGGGAGGCCATCATGGGATCGCGCCGCGACCACGACGTGAAGCACGACAAGCACGACAAGAAGCAGGGGTTCCAGCAGCTCGTGCGGCTGGTCACGTTCGGGCTGGCAGTCGCCGCCGTCGTGCAGGAGAGGCGCCTCCCGCCCGAGGAGCGGACCTGGCACGGCGTCGTCGCCGGGTTCGTCCCCTACGACTTCCGGATGCCGACGATCGCCCGGTTCCGCGAGCGGATGTGGAACCCCGACGGCGAGCACCTGGTCAACCCGCGGGTCTTCGGTGTCGGCTGGACCATGAACGTCGGCAAGGCCGTCAAGATCGTCCGCGAGAAGATCGCCGAGGCGAGCTGATCGGCCCGGTCGTCAGCCGGCGGCCCCGCGTGTCGCGGACGACGGCACGAAGGCCTCCGGCCCCGGTTCCCCGCCGAGGCTCGCGGCCAGGAGCTCGCGGGCCCGTGCCAGGTGCTCGTCGAGCATCGCCGCAGCCCCTTCCGCATCACCCATGGCGATCAGGTCGAGCAGCCGGGCGTGCTCGGCGACGATGATCTCGGGGCTGAGCTGCTGACGCCCCTGGAGCTGGGCCATGCAGAGCTTCACCTCGAAGGCCAGCGAGTGGTACATCGCGCTGGTGCGCTCGCTGCCCAGCTCGTCGATCAGACTCGTGTGGAAACGCATGTCCGGCTCGACGACGGCGTACGAGCCCTGCGACCACAGCGCGGCGATCTCGGTGTTGGCCTCGCGGGCGGACTCCGGGACGCGGCGGAGCGCGGCCAGTCGGCGCAGCACCTCGGACTCCAGGTAGGTGCGCGTGCGGTAGATGTCCCGCACGTCGTCCGGCCCGAGCCGCACCACGCGAGCCGTCTTGTGCGTGCCCCGGACGAGCACCTTCTCGGCCGTCAGCCTCTCGATGGCCGCCCGTGCGCTCGCCCTGGCCACCTCGTAGCGGGTCGCGACGTCGAGCTCGGTCAACGGGGTGCCCGGTGCGAGCGTGCCGGCGATGACCCGGCCGCGCACGTCGTCGACGAGTGCGTCGACGAGGCTCGTCACCCTGATCCCGCGCGCCATCGCGACCTCCGTCCTGACTGCGCAAGCGGGCCCGACGATCTGGGACTCTTGTCACTTGCGTCTACTTGTCCGACAATCTAGCGACTCTCGATGAGGAGAACGATGACCTCGACGTCGTTGACCACGACGGGCGCGTCTGCCCGACCGGCGGTTGGTGCGTGACCGCCGCCGCGCCCACCTCGGACGCGCCCGTGTCGGCTGCCCTCGTCGCGCTGCTCACCGGGTGCGTCGCGGACGCCTCCCAGGTCAGCACCGATGAGCTGACGCGTCGTGCGCTCTCGCACGACGCCTCGCACGTCCTGCTGCTGCCCTCGGTCGTCGTGGCCCCGCGGGACGCGCAGGAGGTGGCCTGCCTGCTCCGGGCGACCGCGAGCGCCGGGATACCGCTGACGTTCCGCTCCGGAGGGACCAGCCTGTCCGGGCAGGCCGGGAGCGACGGTGTGCTGGCGGACGTCCGACGCCACTTCACCAGGATCGAGGTGCTGGACGACGGCGCGCGTGTGCGCGTCGAGCCCGGCGTCACGGTCCGGGCCGTCAACGCCCGCCTGGCCCGGTTCGGTCGCAAGCTGGGTCCGGACCCGGCCAGCGAGGGGGCGTGCACGATCGGCGGGGTCGTCGCCAACAACTCGTCGGGGATGGCGTGCGGGACGACCGAGAACAGCTATCGCACCCTGGAGTCCCTGGTCGCCGTGCTGCCGTCCGGCACGGTCGTCGACACGGGTGCGCCTGACGCGGACGACTGGCTTCGCACCCACGAGCCGGAGCTCCACGCGGGGCTGCTCGCGCTGCGCCGACGCGTGCTCGACGACCCCGACTCGCGCGACACCATCACCCGGCAGTTCGCGATGAAGAACACCATGGGGTACGGGATCAACGCCCTCGTCGACTTCGACACGGTCCCGCAGATCCTGGCCCACCTGCTCGTCGGCAGCGAGGGAACGCTCGCGTTCCTCGCCTCGGCCACGTTCCGCACCGTGCCCGTGCGCACCCACGCCGCGTCCGCGCTGCTGGTCTTCGACGACCTGTACGCCGCGAACCGGGCCCTGCCGGCCCTCGTCGCGACCGGAGCGGCGACGCTCGAGCTGATGGACGCGGCCTCGCTTCGGGTCGGTCGGGCGATCCCCGGCGCACCGGCCGTCGTCCGTGCGCTCACGGTG
This sequence comes from Cellulomonadaceae bacterium, assembly GCA_035531255.1. Classification (GTDB taxonomy): domain Bacteria; phylum Actinomycetota; class Actinomycetes; order Actinomycetales; family Cellulomonadaceae; genus JAJDFX01. The sequence continues at coordinate 5,921 of DATKTF010000563.1, read as the reverse complement.
GACCGGCAGGCCGCCCTGCTGCTCGAGTACCAGGCGACCGGTGCGGAGGAGCTCGAGTCGGTCACGCAGGCCGCCCGGGCCACGCTCGACGCCCTGCCGCTCGTCGGGCCGGTGGTCCTCAGCACGGACGCGACGGTCCGCGGGGAGCTCTGGAAGCTCCGCAAGGGGCTCTACACCTCGGTGGCCGGCGCGCGCCGGAGCGGGACCACGGCTCTGCTGGAGGACGTCGTCGTCCCGGTGGAACGACTGGCCGACACGTGCGCTGCGCTGGGCGTGCTGCTCGACCGGTACGGCTACGAGGACGCGGTGATCTTCGGCCACGCCAAGGACGGCAACATCCACTTCATGCTCACGGACCGGTTCGAGTCCGCCGACCAGCTGCGCCGGTACACCGAGTTCACCGAGGCACTGGTCGACCTCGTCCTGTCCAACGGCGGCTCGCTCAAGGCCGAGCACGGCACCGGCCGGGTGATGGCGCCGTTCGTGCGCCGGCAGTACGGCGACGAGCTCTACGCGGTGATGCGCGAGGTCAAACGCCTGATCGACCCGCGCGGACTGCTCAACCCCGGGGTGATCCTCACCGACGACCCGCAGGCGCACCTGCGGCACATCAAGCTCGCACCGTCGGTCGAGGCGGAGGTCGACCGCTGCGTCGAGTGCGGCTACTGCGAACCGGTGTGCCCCTCGCGTGACCTGACCCTGACCCCCCGTCAACGGATCGCGATCCGCCGCGAGATCCGGTCGGCCGAGCAGTCGGGCGACACCCGCACGGCCGAGCGGCTCGAGAGCGCGTACACCTACGCCGGGATCGAGACGTGCGCGGTGGACGGCATGTGCGGCACGGCATGCCCGGTCCTGATCGACACCGGTCAGCTGGTCAAGAAGCTCCGGCGCCAGACGGTGCCCGCACCGGCAGCAGCCGCGTGGACCATGGCCGCGCGGCACTGGTCGGCCACCGCCCGCGTCGCTCGAGCGGCCCTCACGGTCACGCACGCGCTGCCGGGCCCGCTCGAGCCGGCGCTGCGCGGGGTCAACAGGGCGGCACGGGCGATCCTGAGTGCCGACACCGTTCCGCTGTGGTCCGCCGAGCTGCCGGGCGGTGGTCGGTCGCGGCGCCGCGCGTCGCCGGGTGACGCGCGGATGGCCGTCTACCTGCCGGCCTGCGTCAACGTCATGTTCGGCCCGGTGCAGGGACCTGGCGTCCAGGTGAGCGTCGAGGCGCTCTGCGCGGCAGCCGGCATCACGCTGCTCGTGCCCGAGAGGATCGACGCGCTGTGCTGCGGGACGCCGTGGTCGTCCAAGGGCGTCGCGGCGGGTCTCGACGCGATGCGGGCGGCAGTGCTCCCCGCCATCCGGGCTGCGACCGACGACGGACGGCTGCCGGTGGTGTGCGACGCGTCGTCCTGCACCGAGGGCTTCCGGCACCTGATCGAGAGCGATCCCGACCTGGACGTCGAGGTGATCGACGCCGTCGCGTTCGTCGCCGAGCATGTGCTTCCGACGCTGGGGGCGTACGCGAAGCTCGGCTCGCTCACGCTCCACCCGACGTGCTCCTCCACGCAGATGGGGCTCAATGCCGACCTCGTGACCGTGGCCGAGGCCGTCGCCGACGAGGTCACCGTGCCGCTCGACTGGGGATGCTGCGCGTTCGCCGGTGACCGCGGCATGCTGCACCCGGAGCTGACCGCCTCGGCGACGCGTCGCGAGGCGACCGAGGTGGCGGACGTCGGCGCCGAGGCGCACGCCAGCTGCAACCGGACCTGCGAGCTGGGCATGACCCGCGCCACCGGCGCCCCGTACCGGCACGTGCTCGAGCTCCTCGCCGAGCAGGCCCTCCCGACCTTTTCGTCGAACTGACCGATCACATCCCGCACCACATCCAGCAAGGGAGCACGCGATGAACCCGGACACCACCGCACTCGTCATGATCGAGTTCCAGAACGACTTCACCAGCGAGGGCGGCTCGCTGCACGGCGCCGTCCAGACCTCCATGGAGGCGACCGGGATGCTGGCCAACGCCCGCCGGGCGCTCGAGGCCTCCCGGGCGGCCGGGGTGACCATCATCCACAGCCCGATCGCCTTCCAGGAGGGCTACTACGAGATCACCTCGCACCCGTACGGCATCCTCAAGGGCGTCGTGGACACCTCGTCGTTCATCAAGGGGTCCTGGGGCTGCGAGATCGTCGAGGACGTCGCCCCGACCGATGGCGACATCGTCATCGAGGGCAAGCGCGGTCTCGACGCGTTCGGGTCGACCAACCTGGACTTCATCCTGCGGTCCAAGGGCATCAGCACCGTGGTGCTCGCGGGCTTCCTCACCAACTGCTGCGTGGAGTCGACGATGCGCTCGGCCTACGAGAAGGGCTTCGAGGTGATCACCCTCACCGACGCCGTCGGCGCCACCTCGATCGCCGAGCACGAGAACGCGATCACGTACGACTACCCGATGTTCTCCAAGCCGACCACCGTCGACGAGTACATCGCCACGCTCCAGGGTGCGGCGGTCTCCGCCGACTCCTCGCGCGGCTACTGAGACCGGGCCCACGCCCCGCGCCCCGTCAGCGGGCGCGGGGCGTGGGCGCGACGACCTTGATCACGGCCGAGTCGTCGGCAGCGCCGAGCCCCTGGGCCTGACCGAGCAGGTAGAGCTGCTCGGCGGCAGCGGCCAGCGGGGACGGGAGTCCTGCGGCGCGGGCTGCCTTGCCGACGATGCCCATGTCCTTGACGAAGATGTCGAGCCGACTCAGGACCTCGGCGCCGTCCGGCGTGTAGGCCTGCAGGATCCGGGGGCCGCGGTTGGACAGCATGAACGAGCCCGCGGCCCCGACCTCGAGAGCGTCCAGGGTCTTCTGCGGGTCGAGGCCCAGGGCGTCGGCGAGCGCGAGCGCCTCGGCGGCGGCCGCGATGTGCACCCCGCAGAGCAGCTGGTTGACGGTCTTGAGCGCCTGCCCGTCGCCCGGCCGGTCGCCGACCACGGTGAGCGTGGAGGCCAGCAGCTCGAGGACGGGTCTGGCCTTCGCGAGAGCGTCGGGCTCCGCTCCGACGACGATCAGCAGGTCACCGAGGCCGGCGCGGACGGGGCCGCCCGACAGGGGCGCGTCGACGAGGCCGATGCCGTGCGCAGAGAGCCGCTCGACCGTCGCGGGGATCGCCTCGGTGCCGACGGTGCTGGTCAGGATGACGACCGAGCCGCGGGCGAGAACCTCGACGATGCCGTCGGCCCCGAAGAGGACCTCGGTGAGCTGCTCTCCGTTGCGCACCGCGAGGATGACGGCGTCGGCCCCACCGGCGGCCGCGCGAGCCGAGTCGAAGCGGATGACCCCGTGCTCGACCGCGAGCGCGAGTCGGTCCTCGGCGATGTCGAATCCGTGCACGGTGAGCGCGGTCGCGAGGCGGGTGGCCATGGGGAGACCCATCGCGCCGAGACCCAGAACAGCGACCGTCAGGGGCACGGGGGTGGGCAGGTTCGGCTGGGTGGACTGGGTGGACATCGGGCGCTCTCTTCCGTGCGGCTGGGGTGGTCGGAGGGGATGGTCGAAGGAGATCGGAGGGGTCAGAGGTCCGTGCTGGGCCGAGCCGTGCCGGGCAGCATGGCGCTGAGCGTCGCGACGACGTCGGTGAGCGACCGCTCGCCGCCGACGTTCCCGGCGAAGACCACGAACGGGATCCCGCGCGCGGGCCCGTCGACCGGCTCCCAGAGCGAGACGATGCCCGGCAGCATCGGGCCGCGGACGACCGCGTGCCGGATCTCGAGCCCGTGCGCCGCGACGTCGGAGGACGTGATGCCTCCCTTGGCCACCACGAACCTCGGCGGACGCCTGGCGAGGGTGCGTCTGACGATGTCGACGACCGCGCCGGAGACGGTGCGCGCGATCCGTAGGCTCTCCACCGGGTCGTCGGTGCGGACCAGCAGGCGGCTCGTGTGCAGGATCACGTCGGCCTCGGCCAGGGCGCCGGCGACGACGGCGACGGTCGCTGTCACGTGGCCGGCCGCCGCGGTCTCGTCGAGCAGCGTCTCGACCTGGAGCTCGACGACGACGGCGTGCGGGTGACGCGCCACGAGGTCGTCGAGCTGGCGGGTCGTCACGCCGACGTGGGACCCGACGACCACGAGCCCGCCACCAACGGACGGGCTCGCCCCCGCGAAGGCCTCGTCGCGGGACAGCGGTGCGCGCTCGGCCTGGCCGACGCGCGCCCGGACGAACGGAGGACCGACCCGGTAGAGCAGGTGCTTGCCTCGTCGCTCGGCCTCGTCGAGACCGAGGGCGAGCGCACGTAGGTCGTTCTCGGTGACGGCGTCGACGACGATCGGCGTCGAACCCGCCGCCGGGTCGATGGCGTCGGCGATCCCGGCTGCCCCGCCACGGATGATCGTCAGGTCCAGGACGATCACGTCCGCGGCAGTGAACCGACCCGCGGACTTCTCCTCGACGTACCGCGCGAGCTCGGAGCTCGCGAAGCCGAAGGTCGCGTCACGCGCGAACTCTGTCTCGGACACCGGGGTCAGCCCGCCGCCGGTGCGCATGTAGTGCACGCCGCCGATCGTGACGCGGCCGGCGTCGGGAAACGCCGGGACGATCACGACGCCGTCGGTCGGCAAGCCGGCGACGGCGGCGAGGGTCGCCGCGATGACGTCCGGCTCCAGCGGGAAGTGGCCGCGCAGGGTCGAGTCGCTCCGGCTCACGAAGCCGAGGCGCGTGCCGGTCTCCGCAGCTGCGGCGAGCGCGTACGTGACGACCTCCCGGTTGCGGACCTCGGCCTCGGCCGGGTCGAGGCTGCGGGTGTTGGTCATCACGTACACCGCGGGCGCGGGACGATCCCCGATCCGGTGGCTGAACGCCCAACGGAAGTCTTCCGACTCCCAGCGGGTGAGCACGGGGAGGTCGGAGACGGACTGGGTCCCCGTGGGGTCGTCGTCGAGCACCACCAGCACCCGGGGAGCGGCAGCCACCGCAGCAGCGACGGCACCTGCGGTGACCACGTCCTCCGCCGGGTACGCCGCGAGCAGGTCGGGTTCGAGGATCACGAGGGGCTCCCGGGCGTCGGAGGAGGGTCTGTATATCAGATGTCTGACATCTGTCATTTGAGCTAGAGTCAAGCATCCGGGTGTGGGAACGTCAAGCCGGGACCGGCCGACGGATCGGACCGGACCGGATCGGATCGGAGGAGGACGCCATGGCACGCCAGTCCCTCGTCGCGATGGTCGCCGACGATCTGCTCGACCGGATCGTGGCCGGCGAGTTCCCACCGGACTCGACCCTGCCCGGCGAGCTCGAGCTGGCGGCGCACCACGACGTCAGCCGGATGACCGTCCGCGAGGCCATGAAGACGCTGGCCGCCCAGCACGTGATCCGCGTCGAGCGCGGGCGCGGGACGTTCGTGAACCCGCTCGCCCGGTGGACGTCGATGGAGGCCGTGCTCCGCGCCGCGTCCGACGGGGTGAACGCCGCGGCGGCGTCGGTCCAGCTGATCGAGCTGCGGCGGATGCTCGAGACCGGCGCGGCCGAGCTGGCAGCGACGCGCATCTCCCCCGCCGAGCTCGAGACCCTGGGCGCCTGCCTCGAGGAGATGCGTGCGGCCCATGCGGCCGACGACGTGGACCGGTTCGTCGCCGCCGACCTCGCCTTCCACGACCAGGTCCTGCGCGCGTCCGGCAACGCCTTCGTCGTCCTGATGGTCGAGCCCCTCTCGCGCGTCCTCGCGGACAGCAGGACCCAGACGTCACGGGTCACCGAGATCCAGGCCCATGCGATCGACGAGCACGCCCGGGTGCACGCGGCGCTCGCGTCGGGCGATCCCGAGCGCTCGCGCCTGGCCATGGACCATCACATCACCCAGACGCTCGACGACCTGCGGACCTACGTGCTCGACGCCTGACCGCTCCCGGGCGCGGCGTCGGCACGCAGCTGTGCCGCGTCGGC
>DATKTF010000562.1:0-3728 GCA_035531255.1 Cellulomonadaceae bacterium | reverse complement strand
GTCGGCGTCGTCAGTGCCGGCCCTTCGTCACCATCCGCATCATGCGCAGGTTGATCAGGCCGAACCTCACGATCTGCAGGGGCACCGACGCTCGTCGCCTCAGTGTCCGGCGCGTCGGCAACGGCGCGGCCGCGATGCGCTCGTCGATCGTCTCCATGATGCCTTCCTCGTCGATGCGGGTGGATACAGGTGGATATAGCTGGATGCAGGTGGGTGCAGGTGGCTGCTGGACCGCGGCACCTGTCACTCGGGGATGAGCTGCCAGCCGGGCAAGGCCTTCGCCTTGTAGAGGAAGAGGTAGTGCAGCATGTGCTTGGTCCAGTGCGCGGCGAGCCCGATCTCGCCGTAGGTGTCCGTGGCGCTGCGACCCGTTCCTGGGTACCGGCGCAGATCGGGGACGATCGGGTACATGGTCATCGCGGCGGCCGTCCCGCGTCGCAGGCCCGTCCCGGCCGAGGCGATGCATGCCGCCCCCATCGCACTCATGGAGGCGGTGTGCGTCGGGGCGTCCGCACCGCCCTGGATCATGTCGACGATGCTCCGCGCGACCACGCGACCCATCACTCCGGAGGGCATCCCCGTGCGCGGCGGCGCCGGTGCGATCACCGTGCCCCGCGGGCTCGTCCGCGGGCGCGAGATCGCGTGCGGTGGCGCGAATGCGATGCCGATGCCGAAGATGGTGCGGTACAGCGGGTTCTGGTAGGTCCGCGGCCAGTCCTCGGCCGTCCACTCGTCGAACGGCTTGACGGTGTAGTCCGCGTCGACGCGGAGGAACCCGCTCGGGGCGAACATGCTCGACGTGATCTCGGTGCCATCCCGGTCGAAAGCCTGGAGCTCCACTCCCCGGAACGGCGGGAGCAGCATCGCGAAGTCGAATTCGAGGGTGGCCTCTGTCCCGTCCACCGTCTCGTACAGGAGCTGTCCCTCGTCGACCCGTTGCACGTGGGCCTGCACGATCGCACGCACCCCGCGCTCACGGAAGAGCGACTCGGTCCACATCCGGCTCGAGGTCGTGAAGCCGTTCTGGTCGAACGACATGCCGCCGACCCCGAAGTCGCCGAGCTCGTACTCGTTCGTCAGGTACACGACGTCGGCGAGGTCACGGACGCCGCTCATCCGCAGCTCGTGCTCGACGTTGAAGGTGTACTCGAAGGCGGCGCCCTCACAGGTGCACGTGCCGTGGCCGACGCCGATCACGAGGCGTTGGCGTTCGCCCGCGCGCAGCCTGGCGACGACCGCCGCGAAGGCGTCGGCCGCCTCGACCGCTTGCTCGGGCGTGCACACCGACCACGAGTGGCCGTCGGGACCGAGACCCGGGGTTGCACCGAAGTTGAGCCGCGGCCCGGTGGCGTCGATCAGGTAGTCGTAGGTGAGCCGTTCGGTCCGGCCGGTGGACGACGCGCCCGTGTAGACGATCTCGACGGCCCCCTGGCTCGACGTCTCGTCGCCCTCGGGCCAGATCGAGACGGCCTTCGCCTGCCGGAAGTCGATCCTCTGACGCCGGTAGACAGGGGCCAGCGGGAACGTGACCTTCGCGACCGGCATCCGACCGACGCCGACCCAGATGTTCGACGGGATCCAGTTCCAGTCGGCCTTGGGCGACACGACGACCACCTCGTGCCGCCGATCGAGGAGACGACGGAGGTGCAGCGCCGCCGTGTGACCTGAGACCCCTGCACCGAGGATGACGACCCGTGCCATGACGGCTCCCGTGGCTTCGTTGACGATGTCTTGACCCTAGCGAGGTGAGCGCCCGCGCGACACCCGACCGGTCCGGTCCGCACCCGCCTCCCCCTTGTCGGCCCGCACCCCCCCGAGACGCCGGCCCGCGCGTCGCTCTCGCACAGGCCCGAGGTACCCTCGTGGGCGTGGACGAGGCGATGCGCACCGGTGTGCGGGTCGTCCGTGCGACGCTGACCGGCGGCACGGTCCTCGCCCTTGCTGCCGGGGCGCACCGGCTCGGCGGCGGCACCCTGCCCCCGCCCGCCGGGCTCGTCGCACTCGGGAGCATCGTGCTCCTGCTCACGACGTTCCTCTCGCGGTGGCACCTGTCGCTCGCGGCGCTCCTCCCGCTCCTCGGCGCCGCCCAGTACGCGCTGCACCACGCGCTCGGCGTCCTTTCCGTCCCGGGCGAGACCCTGCCGGCCCGCGGGATGCACGACGCGATGTCCGCGATGGTGCTCCCGGCTGTGACCGGCACGCCGATGGACGGCATGACGTCCGGCATCTCGGTCTCGATGACCGCGGCACACGTTGCTGCGACCGTTGCGACTGCGCTCGTGCTTGTCGGCGGCGACCGAGCGGCGCGGATGGCGCTGCACTGGTGGTTCTCGGTCCTTCCCCTGCTCCACGAGCACCGTCCGGCACCCGCGACCCACGTCCGCCGCCTCGTGCCGACCCCGGTCGTCCTGGTGCAGCGTCCGTGCGCTGCTCGGCGACGGTCCGATCCTCGTCGCGGTCCGCCGCCGGCGTTCGCCTGACACCCGCGGACCTCACGGTCCGAGTCCTCGCCGCGGTGCCGCTCGGGCCCTCGTCCCTCGTTCGTGACGCCCGTCGTCGCGTGAGCACGCCCTCACGTCGACGGGTTGCGGGGCCCCCGGCATCTCGCGTGCGCGACCCCGTGCCCCGGTGGGGGCACGCGCGTCCGGTCGCTCGGCCCGCTCCGACGCCTCGACCGACGCCCCCACGCCCGCGCATGCCCGACCACTCACGTCCCATGGTCCTCGACCATGTCCACGAAGGGCTTCTTCATGACCTCCGTCCTGCACCGTCCCACGCATCGCACGCGGCTCGTTCCCGTGCTCACCTCCGCGCTCACCCTTGCGCTCGTCCTCACGGTCGGTGCGTGCAGCGCCGACACCCCCTCCTCCCCCGCGGCTCACGAGACCGCCACCACGTCCGCTGCGGTCACGATGGTCGACCCGTGGGTGAAAGCCGCTGACTCGGGTACGACCGGCGTCTTCGGCACGATCTCGAACGCCCGAGACACCGACGTCCGCCTGACCGCCGGCACCTCCCCCGCAGCCGCGAAGGTGGAGCTGCACGAGATGGCCGCCGATGCCTCGGGGACGATGGTGATGCGCCCGAAGGAGGGCGGGTTCGTCGTCCCCGCCCATGGCTCGCTCACGCTCAGCCCTGGTGGGCTGCACATCATGCTGATGGGACTGACTGCGCCGGTGAAGCCGGGAGACGACGTCACGGTCACGCTGTCGGCCGACGACGGCACCACGCTGGACGTCACCGCATCCGCGCGGTCGTTCGCCGGGGCCAACGAGAGCTACTCCGGGACGGCGTCGCCGACGGCGTCGTCGATGCCGTGAGCACGGACCGACTCGAGCGTCGAGCCTTCCTCCAGGGAGGTGCCGCCGCTCTCGGCGGCGCCGCCCTGGCGCTCGGCGGTCGCGCCGCCTGGGATGCCGTCACGATGTCGGGAGCCGTCGCCCCACCGGCGGACGCGGTGGGCCGAGCGGTCGTGCTGGCTCACGGAGATCGCCAGGCCGGGGTCGGGACCGTCCCGCAGTCCTTCGCGTCGTTCGTCGCCCTCGATCTCGTCGACGGCGTCGACCGCCACGCGCTGGTCCGGCTGATGCGGATCTGGACGGACGACATCGATCGCCTGACGGGCGGACGCCCCGGCCTCGCGGACACCGAGCCCGAGCTCGCCGTCCTCCCGGCGAGGCTCACGGTCACGGTGGGATACGGACCCGGCATGTTCAGCGCGGCAGGCC
>DATKTF010000561.1:0-8094 GCA_035531255.1 Cellulomonadaceae bacterium | reverse complement strand
CGGTACGCGTACCCGGACGTGGTCATGGCCCAGTCGCATCGCCGTGCGCCGGTCGCTCAGGCCAGGCCGAGGGCGTCGGCGATCGCCACGACGTCCGCCTGGATGCGCACCGGCACGACCTCCCGGCCGTCCGCGTCACGCAGGGCCCACTGCGGGTCCTTGAGCCCGTGCCCGGTGACCGTCACCACGATCCGGGCGCCGGCCGGCACGCGGCCCTGCTCGGCGAGCGCGAGGATGCCGGCGACGCCTGCGGCGGATGCCGGCTCGACGAACACCCCGACCTTGCTCGACAGGAAGCGGTGCGCCGCGAGGATCTGGGCATCGGTCACCGACTCGATCAGCCCGCCCGAGTCGTCGCGGGCCGTCTCGGCCTGGGTCCACGACGCCGGGTTGCCGATCCGGATCGCGGTCGCGATCGTCTCCGGGTCGGAGATCGGGTGGCCGACCACGATCGGCGCCGCGCCGGCGGCCTGGAACCCCCACATCGCCGGGGTGCGGGTCGCCGGTCCGTCGAGCGCGTACTCGGTGAAACCCTTCCAGTACGCGGTGATGTTGCCCGCGTTGCCGACCGGGAGCGCGTGGATGTCGGGGGCGTCGCCCAGCGCGTCGACGATCTCGAACGCGCCCGTCTTCTGGCCCTCGATGCGGTCGGGGTTCACCGAGTTCACGAGCTCGACCGGGTACGCCTCGGCGAGCTTGCGGGCCGCGACGAGGCAGTCGTCGAAGTTGCCGTCGACCTGGAGCAGCGTCGCCCCGTGCGCGATCGCCTGGCTGAGCTTGCCCATCGCGATCTTGCCGTCCGGCACCAGGACCGCGCAGCGCATCCCCGCGGCCGTGGCGTATGCGGCGGCAGATGCGGACGTGTTCCCCGTCGAGGCGCACACGACGGCACGGGCACCCCGTCCGGCCGCGGCGGAGATCGCCGTCGTCATCCCCCGGTCCTTGAACGAGCCGGTCGGGTTCATCCCCTCGACCTTGAGGAAGACGTCGGCCCCTGTCGCCGCGGACAACGCCGGCGCGGGCACGAGCGGAGTGCCACCCTCCCCGAGGGTGACGATCCGCGTGCGGACGTGCGCGGGAAGGCGATCACCGTACTCGGCGATCACGCCGCGCCACTGGTGGGCCATCAGGCTCCCTCGACTCGCAGGACGGACGTGATCCGGTGAACCACGTCAAGCGTGCTGATCGCGCGGACGGTGGCGGCGAGCGCCTCGTCCGTCGCCGTGTGCGTGCTGATGATCAGCCACGCGACGTACTCGGGGTGCTCACCGGCCCGGAACGACCGTGCCGGGTCCTGGGTCTGACGCACTCCCTCGATCGAGACGCCGTGCTCGGCGAACACGGCCGCGACCTGCGACAGCACCCCCGGCCTGTCCGCCACGTCGAGTCGCACCTGGTAGCGGGTCAACGCGCCCGAGATCGGCAGCACCGGAAGGTCGGCATAGCTCGACTCCGACGGGCCGAGCCCACCGTGCACGCGGTGCCGCCCGGCGGACACGACGTCGCCCAGCACGGCCGACGCGGTGGGCGCACCACCGGCGCCGCGACCGTAGAACATCAGCTCGCCGGCGGCCTCGGCCTCGATGAACACCGCGTTGAACGCGCCCCGGACCCCGGCGAGCGGGTGCGAGAGCGGAACGAGCGCCGGGTGGACCCGAGCGATCACCCCGCCGTCGGTGCGCTCGGCGATGGCCAACAGCTTGATCACGTGGCCGGTCCGCTCGGCCGAGGAGACGTCGTCCGCGGTGATCGCGGTGATGCCCTCCCGGTGGACGTCGCGCAGGGACACGCGGGTGTGGAACGCGAGCGACGCGAGGATCGCGGCCTTCGCCGCCGCGTCGAAGCCCTCGACGTCCGCGGTCGGGTCCGCCTCGGCATACCCGAGCTCCTGTGCCTGCTTGACCGCCTGGTCGAGCTCGAGGCCGCGCGTGGCCATCTCGTCGAGGACGTAGTTCGTCGTGCCGTTGACGATGCCGAGCACGCGCTGGATGCGGTCACCCGTCAAGGACTCGCGCACCGGCCGGACCAGCGGTATCGCTCCGGCGACCGCGGCCTCGAAGTACAGGTCGACCCCGGCCGTGTCGGCCGCCGAGTAGAGGGTGGGACCGTCCTCCGCGAGAAGCGCCTTGTTCGCCGTGACGGTCGCGGCACCGGCGGCGATCGCGCGGAGCAGCAGGCTGCGCGCCGGTTCGATGCCGCCGATCAGCTCGACGACGACGTCCGCGCGCGTGACGAGGCCCTCGGCGTCGGTCGTGAGCAAGGACCGGTCGACCACGGGATCACGCTCGAGCGCGAGGTCACGCACCGCGATGCCGACCAGCTCGAGCGGCGCTCCGACCCGGGCGGCGAGGTCGTCGGCCTGGGTCGTCAGCAGTCGGACGACCTCGGTCCCGACGACGCCGCACCCCAGCACGGCGACGCGGAGCGCGGGCACGGACCCGTCTGTTGCTGCAACCACGGTGCGGACACCTCTCGTCGATCGTCGGGCCGGGCCTCACGGTGCACCCGGCGCAGGACCGCCCCATCCGGCACGGTCCCTGCGGGCGATCCTCGCGGTCCGGACCACGGAGCGGGCGGGCCGTCTCAGGATACGGGTGGCCGCGGTCGGCCCAGGTGCGATTCCGGGAGGTCTCAGCCGAGGTCGAGGGCGAGCAGGTCCTCTTCGGTCTCGCGACGGACCAGTACCCGGACCGTCCCGGCGCGAACCGCGAGGACAGGCGGTCTCGGGACCGAGTTGTAGTTGCTCGCCATCGACCTCCCGTACGCACCCGTCACCGGCGTGGCGACGAGGTCCCCCGGCACGACGTCCGACGGCAGCGCCGCCTCGTGCACGACCACGTCGCCGCTCTCGCAGTGCTTCCCGACGACGCGCGACCGCGTGGTGGGCGCGGTCGACGCGCGCGACGCGAGCGCCGCGGTGTACCCCGCGTCGTACAGCACCGGACGCGGGTTGTCGCTCATCCCGCCGTCGACCGAGACGTAGGTCCGCACGGTCCCGTCGTCCGTCGTCACCGGCTTCACGACGCCGACGCGATAGAGCGTGAACATGCTCGGGGCGACGATCGCGCGCCCGGGCTCGACCGAGATCCGCGGGACCGGGGTGCCCAGCGCGGCACAGTCGCTCCCGACGACCGCGGCGATCCGCTGCGCGACCTCGACCGGGTCGGCCGTGACCTCGCCCGGCAGGTACGCGACACCGTAGCCGCCGCCGAGGTCGACCTCGGGCACCAGGTACCCGGTCCGTCCGGCGAGCTCCGCGCGCAGCGCGAGCACCTTGGCGGTCGCGACCTCGAAGGCCGACGCGTCGAAGATCTGTGACCCGATGTGCGAGTGCAGGCCGACGAGCTCGAGCTCGGGTCGCCCGAGGACCGCCAAGAGTCCCTCCATCGCCTGACCGCCGGCGATCGAGAGGCCGAACTTCTGGTCCTCGTGCGCCGTCGCGACGAACTCGTGGCCGCCCGCGTGCACGCCGGTGGTCACGCGCACCATCACCGGGACCCGCCGCCCGTGTCGACGCCCGGCCTCGGCTAGCCGGTCGACCTCAGACAGCGAGTCGAGCACGAGGCGACCGACACCTGCCTGGACCGCGCGGTCGATCTCGGCGTCCGACTTGTTGTTGCCGTGCAGCCCGATGTCGGCGCCGGGGATCCCGGCGCGCAACGCCGTCGCCAGCTCCCCGCCCGTGCAGGTGTCGACGCGCAGCCCCTCCTCGTACGCCCAGCGGGCGACCGCGGTGCACAGGAACGCCTTGCCGGCGTAGTACACGTCGACCTCGGCCCCGAGCGGCGCGAAGGCGGCCGTGAAGGCGTCGCGGTAGGCCCGGGCCCTGACCCGGAAGTCGTCCTCGTCCATCACGAAGGCGGGGGTGCCGTACTCGGCGGCGAGCTGCAGGACGTCGACCCCGGCGACCTCGAGCACGCCGTCCGCCGTCCGCCCGACGTTGCGCGACCAGAGGTTCGTCAGGTCGATGGCCTCGCCGGGTCCACCCCGACGGTCCGTTGCCACGGCGCTCACATCCGCTCCGGTGCGCCGACGCCCAGCAGCCCGAGCCCGTTCACCAGGACCTGACGCGTCGCGTCGTTCAGCCACAACCGGGTGCGGTGCGCATCCGTCACGTCCTCGTCGCCGACGGGCAGCACGCGGCGCTTCTGGTCGTACCACTTGTGGTACGAACCGGCGAGGGTCTCCAGGTAGCGCGCGACGCGGTGCGGCTCGCGCAGCCGAGCCGCCTGGGCGATCACACGCGGGTAGTCGCTCAGGGTGCCGAGGAGCACGGCCTCGCTCTCGTGGTCGAGCAGCGACGGGTCGAACCCGTCCTCCCGACGCACCCCGGCGTCGGCCGCGTTGCGCGCGACGTTGGCGGTGCGCGCGTGGGCGTACTGGACGTAGAAGACCGGGTTCTCGTTCGTCGCACGGGTGAGCAGGTCGAGGTCGACGTCGAGGCTCGAGTCCGCCGACGAACGGGCGAGCGAGTAGCGTGCCGCGTCCACGCCGACGAGCTCGACGAGGTCCTCGAGCGTGACGACCGTGCCGGCCCGCTTGGACATCCGTAGCGGCTTGCCGTCCTTGAGCAGGTTGACGAGCTGGCCGATCAGGATCTCGAGGTTGACCCCGGGGACGTCTCCGAAGGCCGCGCACATCGCCATCATCCGGCCGATGTACCCGTGGTGGTCCGCGCCGAGCATGATGATCACGCGGTCGAAGCCGCGCTCACGCTTGTCGAGGTAGTACGCGAGGTCGGCGGCGATGTACGCCGCCTCGCCGTCGGACTTGATGATGACGCGGTCCTTGTCGTCGCCGAAGTCCGTGGTCCGCAGCCACGTCGCACCGTCGGCCTCGAAGATGTGCCCGAGCGAGCGCAGGCGCGCGACCGCGCGTTCGACCGCACCCGACTCGTGCAGGGCGTCCTCGTGGAAGTACACGTCGAAGTCCACGCCGAACTCGTGCAGCGACGTCTTGATCTCGGAGAACATCCGGTCGACGCCACCCGCCCGGAAGGCCTCCTGGGCCTCGGCGTCCGGGAGCGTCCGCGGGTCGGGACGTCCGGCCGCGAGGTCACCGGCGACAACCGCCTCGGCGATCTCGTCGATGTAGGCGCCGCCGTAGCCGTCCTCCGGCGTCTCCTCACCCCGGGCGCGAGCGAGCAACGACCGCGCGAACCGGTCGATCTGACCGCCGTGGTCGTTGAAGTAGTACTCGCGCGTGACCTCCGCGCCCGCCGCCTGCAGCACGCGAGCGAGCGAGTCGCCGACGGCAGCCCACCGCACACCACCGATGTGGATCGGTCCGGTGGGGTTCGCCGAGACGAACTCCAGGTTGACGCGCTCGCCCGCGAGCTCCTGCGTGCGCCCGTAGCCCTGACCGGCCTCGACGACGGTCCGGACGAGCTCACCCGCAGCGGCGGTGTCCAAGGTGATGTTGAGGAACCCGGGACCCGCGACGTCGACCGCTGCGACACCAGAGGTCGCCCGTAGCCGCACCGCGACCTCCTCCGCGATCAGGCGCGGCGAGACACCGGCCTTCTTGGCGAGCTGCATCGCGACGTTGGTCGCCCAGTCGCCGTGCTCGCGCTGCCGCGGTCGCTCGAGGTGCACCTCGGCGGGCAGGTCGGCGAGGTCGAGGTCGACCGCACCGTCGTCGACGGCGCGCCCGAGCGCAGCGCGCAGGGCCAGGGAGAGCTCAGCGGGGGTCACCGGTCGATCCTACCGACGCCACGACACGCTCCGACGCGGCCGAGCGCCTCCCCAGGTGTCCTCGAGCATCACCGGCCGGCACGCGACGACAGCGCCGACCAGCAGCAGCGCCAAGGAGACGAACAGCAGGACGAACGGGGCCGTCCACCCGCCGGTGGCCCCGTGCAGGACGCCGACCAGGACGGGGCCGACCCCCGCGACCGCGTAGCCCACGCCCTGGCTGAAGCCGGACAGTCGCACCGCGCCGGCCGACGACCGGGTGCGCAGGTTCATCAGCGCGAGCGCGAGCGGGAACGAGCCGAGCCCGAGCCCCGCGAGGAGCGTCCACGCGGCGGTCCCGGAGGCGGGCGAGAGCATCAGGCCGAGGTAGCCGACCGCGAGGCAGCCCTCGAACACGACCACGATCGGCAACGGGTTGCGCATCCGCGTGGCGAGCAGCGGGACGACGAACGAGGTCGGGATGCCGACCAGCGAGAACACCGCGAGCCATCGACCTGCTCCGGCGTCGTCGATGCCGGCGTCGACGAGGATCTGCGGCAGCCACGCGAACATCGTGTACGCGTTCAGCGAGTTCATCGAGAACATGAGCGCCATCCCCCAGGCGAGCGGGCTGCGCCAGACCGCACCTGTCGACCCCGCGGGCACGACCCCCTGCGGCGTCGCACCCCGCCCGGACGGAGTCTGCGGCCCACGGTTCCGCAGCTCGGCAGCGGCCTCGATCAGCACGCGCGCCCGGCGCCGGGCCACACCCGACCGCACCATCACACCGATCCACGGGAGCGCGGCTGCCACCCCGACCACGGCCCAGACCCCGAGGGACACCCGCCATCCGACCGCGCGAGCCACCGAGACCGCGACCAGTGGCGGCACCATCGTGCTCACCGCGAGCGCGGTCGAGTACACCGCGGTCACCAGACCGATCCGATCCGGGAAGTACCGCTTGACGAGCGGCGGCAGCAGGACGTTCCCGACGCCCATCCCCGCGAGCGCGACGGCGGACCACCAGAGGAAGACCGACGGCCCGGACGCACCTGAGCGCGCGATCTCACCGGCTGCGCTCACGAGCATCGCCACGACGAGCACGGGCTCGATCGCGAACCGCCGCGCCAGCAGCGGCGCGAGCGAGCCGAAGAGCGCGAACATGCCGACCGGAACCGTCCCGAGCAGACCCGCCTGCGCGTCGTCGAGCGCGACGTCCACCCGGACGAGGTCGAGGATCGGCGAGACCGCAGCGACCGCGATCCTCAGGTTCAGAGCGACGAGCACGATGCCGACGAGGACGAGGTACCGACCCGACATCGGCGCGACCGGGCGCCCGCTCGCGGAACGCGTCGTGGAAGATGGTGACGCGAGGCGCTCGGACGGTGTTGACTTCGCAGCACGCCTCACATTCGGAGAATACCTGGGATGACTCGTCGAACCGGTCTCATCGACGCCGCTGTGCACCGCCTCCGCTCCCAGATCGGCTCGGGTGAGTGGCCGGTCGGCTCACGCATCCCCGCCGAACCTGCGCTCGCCGAGCTCCTGGGGGTCGGCCGCAACACGGTGCGCGAGGCCGTGCAGTCCCTCGTGCACGCCGGTCTGCTCGAGAGGCGGCAGGGTTCGGGCACCTACGTGCTGTCGGCGTCCGAGCTCGCGGTGACGTTCGGCCGGGAGATCGCCGACGCTCGACAGCGGGACGTCGTCGAGGTCCGTCGCAGTCTCGAGGTCGAGGCCGCTCGCCTCGCCGCGCGCCGCCGGACCGACACGGACGTCGCGCTCCTCCGCAGGCTCCGTGACGACCGCGCTGCCGCCTATCACGAGGGTGACCTCGACCGGATGGTCTCTACGGACCTCGACCTGCACCGCACGATCGCGATCACCGCGCGCAACCCGGTCCTCTTGTCCCTCTACGAGAACCTTCTCGATGCGATCACCGACAACATCCGCTTCAACTTCACCGCCCCGGAGCACGGCGACGACAGTCACGACGACCTGGTCGACGCGATCGCGAACGGCGATGCGGCGATGGCCGCCCGCGAGGTGACCACCTACCTGTCCGAGCTCCTCGGCGACCACGCCGACTGAGCGCGGACGGACCCGGGTGCGTCCGTCCGGGTCCTTGCTGGTAGTGTCAACAGCCGTGCCAGGTCGTGGCACGCGCCCGCGTAGCTCAGTGGATAGAGCGTCTGCCTCCGGAGCAGAAGGCCGTGGGTTCGAATCCCGCCGGGCGCGCCAGCGCCGCGTGACACGAGGGCACGAGCACAAGCGAGAGGGTCGGTCGGACCCGTGAACCATCTCCCTGTGCGGCTGATGTGGTCTAATCCCGCGATGCGCTCGACATACCGACGACTGCTCCTCCCCGCAGCCATCGCAGCCCTCGCGATCCTCGCAGCCTGGTCAGTGGCCCTCGGCCAGGACG
>DATKTF010000560.1:0-3521 GCA_035531255.1 Cellulomonadaceae bacterium | reverse complement strand
GTGGCCGACGTCGTCCTGATGGACGTGCGGATGCCGACGATGGACGGCCTGAGCGCGACCGCCGCCATCACCGAGGCGCTCACCGGTCACGGCGCGGCGCACCCCGGGCCCCGCATCATCGTGCTGACCACCTTCGACCTGGACGAGTACGTGCTCGAGGCGATCCGCGCGGGGGCCAGCGGGTTCCTCCTGAAGGACGCACCCCCGGAGGAGATGCTCGCCGCGATCCGGACGGTGCACGCGGGGGACGCCGTGATCGCGCCGTCGAGCACCCGCCGACTCCTCGAGCACCTCGTCACGGCCCTGCCCGCGCCGCCCGACCCGGCGTCGAGCCGGTCGACCGCAGCGCTCGCCACCCTGACCGACCGCGAGCGCGAGGTCCTCGTCCTGATGGCACGGGGCCGCTCGAACACCGAGATCGGTCAGGACCTGTTCGTCGCCGAGGCGACCGTCAAGACGCACGTCGGTCGCATCCTTGCCAAGCTCGCGGCACGCGACCGCGTGCAGGCCGTGGTCGTCGCGTACGAGACGGGCCTGGTCCGTCCGGGGATGTGAAACGGCGTCGGGGTCAGACCACGGGATGACGCGGGCGTGTGAGGAACCCCCCTCTGGCGCGACGCCCGCCACACAGCGGGCACCTAGCGTCGAGGTGCCACCGCAGGGGCCTCATCGGCACCTCGCGCACGACCCGACACCGACCCCGGGAGACCTCCGTGGACACGACCGTGTACCAGCTGCCTGCGACCCGCACCGCCGCGCACCCGGCAGAAGCGGTACGCGCCCGCGCGCTGAGCAAGGTGTACGGCAGCGGTGCCGCGGCCGTCCGCGCCGTGGACGCCGTCGACGTCACGTTCACCGCGGGGGCGTTCACCGCGATCATGGGGCCGTCCGGATCGGGCAAGTCGACCCTCATGCACCTGCTCGCCGGTCTCGACACCGCGACGTCGGGCGAGGCGTTCCTCGGCCATACCGAGATCACCTCTCTCGGCGACAAGGAGCTCACCCGGCTGCGCCGGGACCGTATCGGCTTCGTCTTCCAGTCGTTCAACCTGCTGCCGATGTTCACCGCCGAGCAGAACATCATGCTGCCACTCGAGCTCGCCGGCACCCGGCTCGACGCCGGGTGCCTTGCGTGGAAGGACACGCTGGTCTCGACCCTCGCCCTGGGCGACCGCCTCCAGCACCGGCCCAGCGAGCTGTCGGGCGGCCAGCAGCAACGCGTCGTGATCGCCCGGGCGCTGATCGCCCGGCCCGACGTCGTCTTCGCGGACGAGCCGACGGGCAACCTCGACTCGCGGTCGGGCGCCGAGGTGCTGAGCTTCCTGCGCCGCTCGGTCCGCGAGCTCGGTCGCACGATCATCATGGTCACGCACGACCCGGCTGCTGCCGCGTACGCGGACCGCGTCGTCCTCCTCGCGGACGGTCGGATCGCGGGCGACATCGCCGACCCGACACCCGAGTCGGTCCTTGCGGGACTCGACGCGCTGCGGTCCCTCGAGATCGCCTCGGCGCCCACCACGCCGGCAGACACGTCCGCCACGGCGGCGCGCGACTGATGCTGCGCCTCACGCTCGCCCAGATGCGTCGCAGCATCGGCCGCCTCGTCTCCGCGGGGATCGCGATCGCGATCGGCACCGCGTTCGTCGCCGCGACGCTGCTCGTCGGCAACGTCATCACCCGCACGACCTACGACGCGGTCGCGGCGTCCTACGCCCGCGCGGACCTCGTCGTCACCGGCCCGGTGTCGCCGGAGGTCGTCGCCGCGGTGCGCTCGACCGCCGGGGTGACGGCCGTGAGCATCCGACCTCAGCTGGGTCTGCAGCTGTCGGCCGGGTCCCACCGGGCGTACGTGCTCGTGACCGAGGCGACGAGCGAACCCCGTCTCGAGGCGCAGACGCTGATCGCCGGCGCGTTCCCGTCGGCTACCGGGGAGATCGCCCTGCCCCGCACGACGGCCGAGCGCCTCGGCCTGCAGGTCGGTGACCAGGTGGACACCACCCACACGGTCGGCACGCCGTCGGCCGGGACCGCCACCTCCGCACCGGCACCCTCCGTCGACTGGGTCGAGACGCACGCCCGCCTGACCGTCGTCGGCCTGGTCGACGACCCGGCGGGCGCGTTCGCCACCTCGGGCGGCGCGGCCATCCTCTCGCCCTCCCAGGCGGAGCAGTTTGCGCAGGACCAGGCCGGTCCCTCGCCCGTGGTCGACGACGCCCTGATCCTGACCGTCGACGGTTCGCCTGGGACAGCCGCCATCCAGCGCCAGCTCACCTCCGTGCTGCCCCGTGACGTGCACGTGCGCACCAAGGACGAGCAGGCCCAGGCGAGCGTGGCGAGCGTGACGGGTGACACGCGGTCGATCCTGGTCGTCGTGCTCGGCTTCGCCGCCGTCGCGCTCGTCGTCGCCGCACTCGTGATCTCGAACACGTTCCAGGTCATCGTCGCGCAGCGGACCCGCACGCTCGCGCTGCTGCGATGCGTCGGCGCCGACCGGGGGCAGCTGAGACGGTCGGTGCTGCTGGAGGCGTCCCTGCTCGGTCTCGCGGCCGCGACGGTCGGGCTCCTGACCGGGATCACCGTCGTCCAGCTGACGCTCCAGGTCCTCCAACGGACCAACGCCGACGCCCACCTGCCGTCGTCGGCACCGATGAGCGTCGTCGCGCTCGCGCTCCCGGTCGTGATCGGGACGGCCGTCACGCTGCTCGCGGGCCTCGCCCCGGCACGTGCGGCGACCCGGGTCGCGCCGCTCGCCGCGCTCAGGCCGGCCGAGGCGCCGACCCTCGCGGGGCGTCCCGGACGGGCCCGGCTGCTCCTGGCGGGCGCGCTGACCGTGGGAGGCGCTGTCGTGCTCGTCGTCGCGGTGGCGCTCGCGGCACGGGCGGGGTCGCTCGCCGCGCTGGGACTCGGCGTCCTCGGCGGGGCGGTCTCGTTCGTCGGTGTGCTCGTCGGTGCGGTGCTGTGGATACCTCAGGTCGTGGGGCTCGCCGGGCGGCTGGTGGCGCGCATGGGAACGAGTGCGCGGCTCGCGGCGGCGAACACCGTCCGCAACCCACGACGGACCGCCGCGACGAGCACGGCGCTGCTGATCGGTGTCACCCTCGTCACGATGATGAGCGCAGGGGCCGTGAGCGCGCGGGCGACCCTTGACGGGAAGCTCGATACGACCTACCCCGTGGACGTCGCCGTCCAGGCGGTCCCGGGCGCGGACGGGAGCACCGGCAGTCTGCCTCCTGGTGTCGCGTCGACCGTGGCACGCGTCGACGGCGTCCGCACGGTCGTCCCGGTGACCGAGGCCACCGTGCTGGTCACGCCGTCGGGTACCGGAGCCGTCGGCTCGACGGAGACGCTGCACGGGATCAGCGCCACGGACGTCGTGACGGTCCTCCGGGACGGTGGGTCGATCGCCCCGCTCGACGACCGCACCCTCGTGCTGTCCGCACCGATCGCGGCATCCCTCCAGGTGCGCACCGGCGACACGGTGACCGTGGCCGCCACGGATGCCACCGGTACGGCACGCCCGG
>DATKTF010000559.1:0-7195 GCA_035531255.1 Cellulomonadaceae bacterium | reverse complement strand
CCGACCAACCGAGAGCAGGGCGAAAGGCTGGTCACGATCCCCGGGTTGCCCGCGGTCCCCGGTCAGTGGTCGTCGGGCTGCCGGTTCGCGCCCCGCTGCGCCTATGCGCGCGAGGTGTGCCACACCGAGCAGCCGGCGCTGCTCCCGGTGGCCGAGGACCGATCGAGTGCCTGCCACGGCTGGCCGGCCCCACACGAGGAGGTGAGCGCCCGTGTCTGACCTGCTGCTGGAGGTTGTGGACGCCGAGTTCCGCTACGCCAGAGGGTTGCGGCCCGCGGCGACCGCGATCAACCTAGAGGTGCGTGCCGGTGATGCGGTGGGCATCGTTGGCGAGAGCGGCAGCGGCAAGACGACCGTGGGTCGCGGCCTGGTCGGCTCGCTGCACCCCACGGCCGGCGCCGTGCTGGTGCAGGGGCGTCCCTGGAAGGGGGTGCGACGCCGAGACCCGGTGCGGCGGGTTGTGCAGATGGTGTTCCAGGACCCGTACGCCTCGCTCAATCCGATGCTCTCGGCCCAAGCGACGGTCGCCGAGGTGATCCGGGTGTGGGAGGGTGTCAGGCCGGACGCCGCCGCCGCACGCGCTGAGGAGGTGCTGGCCGAGGTCGGGTTGACCGGTGAGGTGACCCGCCGCCGACCGGCCGGTCTGTCCGGCGGGCAGCGTCAGCGGGTCGGCATCGCCCGCGCCCTGGCCTGCGGGCCACAGGTCTTGGTGGCCGACGAGCCGACATCCGCGCTCGACGTGTCGGTCCAGGCCAACGTCCTCAATCTGCTGCTAGACCTGCGGATCAGCCGTGGGCTGGCGCTCGTGCTCATCTCGCACGACCTGTCGGTGGTCGACTACCTCACCGAGCGCGCGATGGTGATGTACCAGGGCGAGGTCGTCGAGTCCGGGCCCACCCGATCGCTGCTGTCCGACCCACAACACTCGTACACGCGTGAGCTCATCGACTCGATCCCTGGACGTCAGCCGGCTGCACCGCCTGCAGGCTGAAGCCGGCAGCCATCCGCTCGCCCGGCTCGAGGACGACCAGCCCCGTCCCCGCTGCACCGTCGGCGAGCAGGGCATGTGCACCGTTGACGTGCGTCACCGGCTCGACCGCGAAGTAGGCTCGATCGCGCGGGACGAAGACCACGAGGTGGGAGTACACGGGGTCGCACGTCAGGGTCAGCGTGAGGTCGTCGTAGGCGATCGTGGCGCGCGCGCCGAATGTGTCGAAGCCGGTTAGGCAGTCATCGACCACGCGGTCGCCCACGGGTCGCGACACACGAAAATCGATGCGCGGCGCCACCGGCACCGCGGGCCCCGTGGCCATTCCGTTGATGAGGGCGTAGCCCGCCTCTGCGGGCACTTGAAGCCGGGCGACACCGTCGCCGGCCCGGAGGTGCCGCATGAAATAGGGGTGATGCCCGAGGCCGGCCGGAAACGGCTCGTCGTCACCGTTGGACAGCCAAGTGTCGACCAGTAGCCGGTCACCTGCGAGGCGGTAGGTGATCCCGGCGGCGAACCGCCACGGGAAGTTGATGCCGACCAGGTCGGCGCTGGTCAAGATGAGCTCGATCGACTCGTCGCGACGGGTCACGACCCGCCAGGCGTAGTCCAGGACAGTGCCGTGACAGGCAGTGCCGTCGTCGGAGTTGCGCCGTAGCTGCCAGGTGCGATTGCCGAACCGCAGCAAACCTTCGCCAATCCGGTTGGACCACGGGATAAGCGGGTAGGACGCCGTGCGCTCGGGTCGACGGAGGGCCGCAATCGGCGTCGGGCGAAACACGTCGACACGGCCCGCGAGGGTTTCGACGCGACCGAACGCGAGGGTCCCACCTGCCTCCGGGAGGACGCCGATCTGCCAGGTCGACGAGCTCAGGATGGGCAGGTGACCGTTCACCCTGTCAGGCTATCGGCTTCGGTTGAATCGCCCGTGCACCGTACGCCGCCCGAACCGGGCATCGAACATCGCATTCGGCGAACTCGAGTGGTTTGGCGGATCGGGCCCCTTGCCAGCGTCTCTGGATGACGCTACAGGTCGACCAAAGCTCGCTGGGATCTTGAACCTTGTCGCCGGTGGCATGGGCGTGCGGAGCGATGCGAACAAGGTCGAGACCATGCTCGGGGTGCTGCACCCCAGCAGTGTCGTCAACACCTGGACGGACACCCAGATCGATGCGCGCGATGTTTGGTCCACGATCTTCCACGAGCTCTACGGCGTGTCCGAGGCCGCCCTGTTCGGTCGAAGCGTGATGCTGGCGAAGGCACCGTTGACGATCCCCTGACGCGCAGCACGCTGCCGATTCGCCACTCTGCCAGTCGAAGGGCACGTGCGCGCGCTCGAGGCAGGCCTGCTGCGCCAGGATGCGCTGCCACCGGTCGACAGTCGTTTCGGCATACCGCAGGGGCCTGAGGACCGACACGACCCGCCCGGCCGGCGCTGAGGCGCCGGCCAGGTCCGGCTCAGTAGGTGGCGCGTCCGCCGCTGATGTCGTAGACGCTGCCGGTCGAGAAGCTGCACTCGTCGGACGCGAGCCAGGAGACCAGGGCGGCGACCTCTGCGGCGGTTCCGAGGCGTCGCATCGGGATCAGGCTGATCAGGTGCTCCAAGACCTCGGGGGCGGTCGTCGCGTTCATGGGCGTCGCGATGACCGCTGGTGCGATGGCGTTGACGAGGATGCCGCTGGTCGCGAGCTCCTTGCCGAGGGACTTCGTCAGACCGATCACCGCGGCCTTCGAGGCCGAGTAGGCGCTGAGGTTCGGGTTGCCGTCCTTGCCTGCCATGCTCGCGATGTTGACGATCCGACCCCAGCCTCGCTCCCGCATCCCCGGGACCACGGACCGGCACATCGAGAAGATGCCGTTCACGTTGACGTCGAAGGTCGTGCGCCACTCGGCGTCGGTCACCTCCCACAAGGGCTTGTTCGGGCCGACGATCCCGGCGCTGTTCACCACGATGTCGACCGGTCCGACCGACGCGACCGCGCTCGCGACGTCCGCCGGGACGGTGACGTCGACGACCACGTCGGCACCGGGTGAGCGGTCGAACGTGACGACACGGACGCCGTCGGCGCGCAGCCGCGTGGCGCACGCCTCGCCGAGTCCGCTGAGCCCACCGGTGACGATCGCTGTTCTCATGAGTTCCTCCTGGTCGGCGAGGCGACCGCGACGCGATCGAGCACCTCGGGATCGTGCGGGTGGGGCCGTCCGGGGGCGCGCGTCATGCCGTGCCCGTGTGTCGACGGCGCTCAGTGGGACTCGCGGTGGATGGTGTCACCGCTGGAGCCGACGAGGAAGTCCAGGTCGACACCGGTGTCGGCCTGCTGCACGTGGTCGACGTAGAGCCGTTCCCACCCGCGTACGGGTGCGGCGTAGGCGGCCGTGCTCTCCGCCGTCGCGCTCCGCGCCGCAAGCTCGGCGTCCGTGACGTCCAGGTGCAGGCTCCGCGCCTCGACGTCGAGCTCGATGACGTCACCGGTCCTGACCAGGGCGAGCGTTCCGCCGGCGGCCGCCTCGGGGGCGACGTGCAGCACGACGGTGCCGTAGGCGGTGCCGCTCATCCGCGCGTCGCTGATCCGGACCATGTCGCGCACCCCCTGCTCGAGCAGCTTGCGCGGCAGCGGCATGTTCCCGACCTCGGGCATGCCGGGGTACCCGCGCGGGCCGCATCCCCGCAGGACCAGGACGGAATCGGCGGTGACGTCGAGATCGGGGTCGTCGATCCGGGCTCGCAGGTCCTCGATGCTGTCGAACACCACGGCCGGGCCGCGGTGCCGCAGCAGCTCGGCGGTCGCCGCCGCGGGCTTGATGATCGCGCCACGCGGTGCGAGGTTGCCCCGGAGCACCGCGATGCCGGCGTCGACCATCAGCGGTTCGTCGCGCGGGCGGATGACCGTCGGGTCGAACACCGGGCTGTCCGTGAGGTACTCCACCAGCGGCGTGCCGGTGACCGTGATCGGCTCGGGCCGGAACAGCTCCCGCACCTGCGCGAGCGCGGCGAGCACCCCACCGGCCCGGTGCAGGTCGTCCATGAGGAACTCGCCGGACGGCTGCAGGTTCACCAGCAACGGCACACCGCGCCCGACCTCGTCGAAGTCGTCGAGCGTCAGGTCCACCCCGAGCCGCCCGGCGATGGCCAGCAGGTGGAGCACCGCGTTGGTCGACCCGCCGACGACGGCAACGGCAACGATCGCGTTGAGGAACGACTCGCGAACCATGATGTCGCTCGGGCGCCTGTCCTGGGCCACCATGTCGACGATCAGCCGGCCGGTCTCGTGCGACATCGACAAGAGCCGCGCATCGGGGGCCGGGATGCCCGCGTACCCGGGGATCGTCATCCCCAGGGCCTCGGCGACGACCGCCATGGTCGAGGCGGTGCCCATCGTATTGCAGTGCCCCTTGCTTCGGATCATGGAGCTCTCGGACCGCGTGAAGTCCTGCTGCGACAGGGTGCCGCCGCGCACCTCCTCGCTGAGCCGCCAGACGTCGGTCCCGCAGCCGAGGGCGGTGCCACGGAACGTGCCGGTCAGCATCGGGCCTCCGGGCACGACGACCGCCGGCAGGTTCACCGAGGCCGCCGCCATGAGCAGCGCCGGGATCGTCTTGTCGCAGCCGCCGAGGAGCACCACACCGTCGATCGGGTTGGCGCGCAGCATCTCCTCGATCGCCATCGCGGCCATGTTGCGCCACAGCATCGCAGTCGGCTTGACCTGGGTCTCTCCCAGGGAGACCACCGGGAGGTTGTACGGGACCCCACCGGCCTCCCAGATGCCCTGCTTGACCGCGTCGGCGACCTCGTTGAGGTGCATGTTGCACGGCGTCAGGTCAGATGCCGTGTTCGCGATGGCGATCTGCGGCTTAGTCGCGTCGAGGGCCGAGTCCGGCAGTCCGCGCCGCATCCAGGCCCGGTGAATGTAGGCGTTCCGGTCCTGTCCGTCGTACCAGTCGGCGCTCCGAAGGCGGTCCACAGCAGTCCTCGGTTTCCACAAGTTAGAAGATCCGTCTAGTATTCGGAACATGCTACACGAGGCCGACCCGAGCGCGCCGACGCCGTTCCTCTCGCGCCAGGCCACCGGGCCGGAGTTCGAGCTGGCCGAGGGGATCCTCTGGGACGACCGCCGCCACGAGGTCGTCTGGGTCGAGATCACCGAGGGCGACCTCCACGTCGCCGGCTTCGACGGGACCGACCTGACCGCCCGCCGGGTGCTGCCGTTCGGACCGACCGTGGGCGCCGTCGCACTCACCGAGGACGGCGGCTACCTCCTCGCCGGCTCCCGCGGCCTCGTCACCCTCAGCCCCGACGGCGTCCTCCGGCGTGGGCCCGACCTGCTCGGCGAGCGGCAGGACGTCCGGCTGAACGACGGCACGGTCGACCCACAGGGCCGATTCCTCGTCGGCACGCTCTCGCTGACCGGTCCCACCGGGCTGGAAGAGCTCCTGCGCATCTCGCCGGACGGCACCGTCGAGACGGTGCGCACCGGGCTGAGCCTGAGCAACGGGGTCGCTTTCTCGCCCGACGGCGCGACGGTCTACCACGTCGACACCCTGCGCCACAGCCTGGAGTCCCACTCCTACGGGCCGGGCGCGTTCGACCACGACGAACCCTGGGTCCCCGTCCGCGCCGCGTTCGCCGGTCACCCCGACGGGCTGGTCGTCGACGCCGAGGGCCTGCTCTGGGTCGCCCAGTGGGGCGCGAGCCGTGTCCAGCGCTTCGCCGCCGACGGTGTGCTCGTCGCCGAGGTCTCCGTCGACGCGCCGCAGGTCTCCTGCATGGCCTTCATCGGCCCGGAGCGAGACACGCTCGCCATCACCACCGCCCGTGAGGGGCTCGCCTCTCCCCCGGCCGCGTCGGGCGCGCTCTTCCTCGCCGACGTCGGCACGACCGGGCTCCCGGAGCACCGATGGGCCGGCAGCACCCGCGCACCCTCCTGGGCCACCTGACCGACCTCACCGGATCCGCTGCACGCGCTCGACGCCGCGCACGACACCACGATGCACGGCACCACCTCCGCACGGCACCCACCACCACAGCCCCACCACAAGAGAGCAGGACCGCATGCGACTCGTCCGCCTGGGAACCGCCGGCGATGAAGTACCCGGGGTGCTCGTCGACGACGACACGTTCGTCGATCTCTCCGACGTCGTCGGCGACTTCGACGAGGCGTTCTTCGCCTCCGGAGCACTGTCCGGTCTCGCCGACGTCGTCGCGACCCGGGTCGCGACCGGCGCGGGAGAACCGGTCGCCGGCCGCCGGTTCGGTGCGCCGTTCGCCCGACCGCACCAGATCCTGTGCATCGGACTGAACTACCGCGATCACGCCGCGGAGACCGGCCAGGCCGTCCCGGACGAGCCCATCGTGTTCACCAAGGCACCCAACACCCTCGTCGGTCCCGACGACGACGTCGTCATCCCGCCAGGCAGCGAGAAGACCGACTGGGAGGTCGAGCTCGGCATCGTCATCGGGACCCGCGCCTCCTACCTGCCCGACGAGGACGCCGCTGCCGCGGCGATCGCCGGATACGTGCTGGTCAACGACGTGAGCGAGCGCGCCTGGCAGATGGAGCGCGGCGGCCAGTGGGTCAAGGGGAAGTCGGCCCCGACGTTCAACCCGGCCGGGCCCTACCTGGTGACCCCGGACGAGGTCGGTGACGTGCTCGACCTGGACATGTGGCTCGAGGTCGACGGTGTGCGCCGGCAGACCGGCTCCACGCGGACCATGCTCTTCAGCCCGGCGTACATCGTCCACTACCTCAGCCAGTTCATGACGCTCGAGCCCGGCGACCTGATCAACACCGGCACACCGCCCGGGGTCGGCCTCGGGCTCACCCCGCCGGTCTACCTGCACGCGGGCCAGACCATGACGCTCGCCGTCTCGCGACTCGGCGCCCAGACGCAGCGCCTCGTCGCCCACCCGGGAACGGTCGGCTAGTGCGCGCCCTCGTCGTGACCGGGCCGCGCCGGGCGTCGGTCCACGAGGTCCCGGAGCCCGTACCTGCGCCGGGCGAGCTGGTCGTCCAGGTGGAGCGGGTCGGCATCTGCGGCACCGACGTCGAGCTGTACAACGGCGAGATGGCCTACCTCGGGCAGGGCGTCACGCACTTCCCGATCCGGCTCGGGCACGAGTGGACCGGGAGGGTGATCGCCACAGGGTCGGAGTCCGACGCGGGCTGGCTCGGGAAGCGGATCACCGGGGACACCATGCTCGGCTGCGGC
>DATKTF010000558.1:0-7643 GCA_035531255.1 Cellulomonadaceae bacterium | reverse complement strand
GTCCGCGAGGCACTGGGTCTCGACGTGCCGCGGCCGGTCGAGGTACCTCTCGACGAAGCACTCACCCCGGCCGAACGCCGCGACCGCCTCGCGAACGGCCGAGTCGAACTGTGCGTCGATCTCCTCGACCGTGCGCGCCACTCTCAGACCGCGACCGCCGCCGCCGAACGCGGCCTTGATCGCCACCGGGAGACCGTGCACCGCGGCGAAGGCGTGGATCTCGCGCGCGTCGGCAACCGGTTCCGATGTCCCCGCGACGAGCGGCGCACCCGCGCGCTGAGCGATGTGGCGGGCGCTCACCTTGTCGCCGAGCGCCTCGATCGCCGACGGCGGCGGACCGATCCACACCAGGCCGGCATCGATCACGGCCTGCGCGAACGACGCGTTCTCCGCGAGGAACCCGTATCCCGGGTGCACCGCGTCCGCGCCGGACCGTCGCGCGACGTCGAGCAGCTTGCCGATGTCGAGGTAGGTCTCTGCGGCACGGGCACCGTCGAGGGCGTACCCCTCGTCGGCGAGGGTGACGTGCAGCGACTCGCGATCGGAGTCGGCGTACACGGCGACCGAGGCGATGCGGGCGTCGCGGCACGCACGGGCGATGCGGACGGCGATCTCACCGCGGTTCGCGATGAGGACCTTCGAGATGACGGGCACGGCTCACCGTAACGCGACGAGGTAGGCCGATCACCCTCGACGCCGAGCACGCGGACAAGATTGGGGGAGTACCCAAGCGCGTGTCGCGAGACTTGGAGGAACCCCACAGTTTCGGCGGGTGTGGCGAGGGTCGTGCGTCGCGATGTTGTTCGCGGCTGACAAAGGGTGACGAGGGCCGACGCCGGCTGACCAGGGCCGACTCGCACGAGCCGGAGCCGTCACGGGTCGGACCGGACTGCCGTGCGCACGGGGATCCGGTGCGCACGGGGGTCGAGGGTGGCGTCAGGCCGTCCAGAGGTCGGTGATCGCGACGCCGATCTCGCCGAGCAGCTCCCGGAGCAGCGGCAGGCTCAGCCCGACGACGCCGTGGTGGTCCCCCTCGATGCCGGTGATGAACGCGCCGCCGAGCCCGTCGATCGTGAACGCGCCGGCGACCGTGAGCGGCTCCCCGGTGCGGACGTACGCGTGGATCTCGGCGTCGGAGACGTCAGCGAAGTGCACGGTCGTGGACGAGGTCGCCCCGAGGGTGCCGCGGGTCCCGCCGGCCTCGACGGATCGGTCGTCGATCAACCAGTGACCGGTGTGCAGGATCCCGGTGCGCCCGCGCATCGCCTGCCAACGGGCGACGGCGTCTGCTGCGTCCTGCGGCTTCCCGAGGATGGCGCCGTCCATCTCGAGCATCGAGTCGCACCCGAGGAGGATCGCCCCGGTGCACTCGTCGTCGGCGTCGGGGAGATCCTCGTCGAGGGGCGCCGCCGACCCAGTCGCCCCGAGCGACCCGTCGGACAGCCCGCGGGCGGTCGCCTCGACCTTGGCCTGCGCGAGGACCAGGACCGCGTCTGCGGGGTCGAGCGACCCGAAGCGTGCGCTCGCCGCGGCGAGCACCGCGTCTTCGTCCACGCCGGAGACAGCCACCAGCGGATCGATCCCGGCAGAGACGAGAGTGGCGCGGCGCGCGGGGGAGGCCGAGGCCAGCAGCAGTCGGGTCACGAGCAGCGAGGGTACGCGGCGCGCACGGGACGGTGCTCGCATGTCCGCCGTCGGAGAGGTCAGAATGAGGCATGCCGAACGCGAGCCGTGCCGCACAGCGCCCTGCCGAGCCCACCGATCCGGATCGGGGGACCTCGGAGGACGAGGACGACCTGCCCTCGGGCTGGCGTCACTCGAACGGCTGGATCTTCGGCGTGATGCTGGTCGCCGCGGCCCTGAGCCTGCTCGGGTCGTTCGTCCTGTCCAACGACGCAGTGATCCTGGCCGGCAACAAGAACGCGGCGTTGACCTGCAACGTCAATGCGGTGATCTCGTGCGGCACGGTCGGGAACTCGTGGCAGGCGGCTTTGCTCGGCTTCCCGAACGCGTTCCTCGGGGTGGCCTTCGCCCCGGTCGTCATGACGATCGCGGTGGCAGGCATGGCCGGCGTGCGGTTCCCGCGGTGGTTCATGCTCGGAGCGCAGCTCATGTACACGATCGCCCTCGGGTTCGCGTACTGGCTGTTCTCGCAGTCGATGTTCGTCATCGGGGCCCTGTGCCCGTGGTGCCTGCTCGTGATGCTCTCGACGACCGTCTCGTTCGCGACGCTCCTGCACGCGAACGTCCTGCAGGACAACCTGTACCTGCCGCGACGGCTCCAGCGTCGTCTGCTGGAGATGGTGCGGAGCGATGTCGACGCCTACCTGCTGGTGACATGGATCGTGCTGCTGGCGGCCTCGATCGTGCTGAAGTACGGGAGCCGGCTGCTCGCCTGATCAGGTCAGCGCGTCCGCGAGCACGTCCAGGCCGAGCGAGCCGAGGTCGAGAGCGCGGGCGTGGAACCCCCGCAGGTCGAGCTCGTCGCCGCGGCCGCGCGCGGAACGGTCGGCGCGGTCGCGTACGTGTTCCCACAGGCGCTGCCCGACCTTGTACGACGGCGCCTGAGCAGGCCAGCCCAGGTATCTGTTGAGCTCGTACCGCACGACCTCGTCGGACATGGCGGCGTTGCCGCGCAGGAACTCCCAGGCGTTCGCGGCGTCCCACCGACCACCTCCACCGAGGTGCTGCGGGTACGCCAGGCCGAGATGGACGCCGATGTCCAGGACGACACGGGCAGCACGGAGCCGCTGGCCGTCAAGCATCCCGAGGCGGTCACCTGGGTCGTCGAGGAACCCGAGGTCGGCCATGAGCCGCTCCGCGTAGAGTGCCCAGCCCTCGCCGTGCCCCGACACCCAGCACCCGAGCCGGCGCCACCGGTTCAACGTGTCGCGGCGGAACACCGCCTGTCCGAACTGCAGGTGGTGGCCCGGCACGCCCTCGTGGTAGACGGTCGTCTTCTCGCGCCACGTGGTGAACTCGTCCACACCGGTCGGCACGGACCACCACATGCGGCCCGGGCGCGAGAAGTCGTCGCTCGGTGGCGTGTAGTAGATCCCGCCGGAGTGCGTCGGCGCGATGCAGGCTTCCAGGGTGCGCACCGGTCCGGGGATGTCGAGGTGCACGCCGTCCAGTGCCGCGATCGCGGCGTCTGCGGTGTCCTGCATCCACGCCTGCAGGGCCCGGGTCCCGTGCAGCATGCGGGCCGGGTCCGCATCGAGGACCGCCACGGCCTCGGCCACGGTGGCGTCAGGCCCGGCGATCTGCCGGGACACCTCCTCCTGCTCCGCGACGATGCGGGCGAGCTCGTCGAGGCCCCAGGCGTAGGTCTCCTCGAGGTCGACGGTGGCACCGAGGAAGTAGCGGGACCAGAGTGCATACCGGTCCCGGCCGACGCCGTCCTCCTCGGGTGCGCGCGGGGCGAGCTCGTCACGCAGGAACCGGGTCAGCGTCGCGTACGCCTCGCAGGCCGCCCGGGCACCGAGCTCGAGCTCTCGGCGGACGAGCGAGCACGAGGCCGACTCGTCGAGAGCGAGGGCGGCGGCGCGGCTCGATGCGAGCGACGTGAAGAACGACCGACCCGGGTCCGCGAGCTCGGCGGCCACGGCGGCGACCTCCTGCACCTGGCGGATCGCGGCGACGCGCCCCTGCCGGGCCGATGCGCGCAACGACTCGCAGTAGCCGGCGACCGCATCGGGGAGCGTGTGCAGTCGCTCGGCGATGGTCGACCAGTCGTCCGTGGACCCCGTCGGCATGAGGTCGAAGACGTCCCGCAGCGCCTGCGCGGGTGAGGCGATCACGTTGAGCGACGCGAGCTGCTCTCCCGCGTCCGCGAGCTCGAGCTCGATCCCGAGACGTTCGCGCATGGCCGCGAGCGTCACCCGGTCCGTCTCGTCCCGTGGCTCCTCGGTCGACAGCGCCGCGAGCACCGCGCGTGCCGCGTCGAAACGGGCCGTGAACCCGTCGGGAGACAGGTCCGTCATCTCGTGGTCGTGACCGGGAATCCCCATCGAGGTGGCCTGGAGAGGGTCGAGACGGGCGATCGTGGACACGTAGCCGTCGGCGATCGCGTCGATGGGAGTCGATCGGCGGGAAACGGGGTCGGCCGTGCCGGTGGAGGAGGGCTCGCGACCCGGACCGGCGGGCGGGACGCGGCGCGGTGGACGAGGCGACGACGAGCTCATCGCACGACCCTATCGCCGCCTCCAGCCGAGATCTCGGGCGTGCGCCCGCCGTCAGCCGCGCAGGCTCCAGCGCCACGTGTCGGCGCCTCGTAGCGCGACCGTCCCGGCCGTACCCGGGCGGCGCAGCCGTCGGGCATGGTCCGTCCACGGGCCCGGCGCAGCCCCGGCGGGCGCGTCCTCGCCGCTCGACGCGGCCACCAGGCCGGCGACCAGGGCCGCGAGCTCGACGTCGTCGGGTGCTCCCCGCACGACGGAGACGTGCACGAGCTCCTGGCTCCGCTCGTCGCTCACTCGTCGTCCTCGTCGTCGTCCTCGAGATCGTCGAAGGGGGCCGGACCCCCGCGCGTCGTCGCCCACTCGAGGACCTCGAACCCCGCGCCGGTGAGCTGCGCCACGAGCGCCTCACCGCCGGCGTCGAGGAGCTCGAGCACGGCGTCGAGCGTCGAGGCCGTCGGACCGGTCGTCGGGCTCACGACGAACCCGAGGCTGAAGGTGTCGAGGTCGGTCTGCGGGCGTGGTGCGTCGGGGTCGCTCTGAGCCCACCGGTTCGTCCAGGCGAGCGTCGTGAGGTCCGGGTGCAGACCGAGCAGCCGGTGGATCTCGTCGTACAGGGCGCCGTTGAGCGCACTGATCCGGTTCTCCAGCGCGAGCACCCGGGGGTCCTCGTCCGCGTCGTGCGCGTTGAACTCCGTCCGCACCCCGATCACGGTGTCGACGTAGCCGTGGAGCGCGGCCGCGAGCGACTCGACCGCGGCGTGCATGGTCGTCCCGTCGACCGGAGGGGTTCGGCCGATCGTGCTGTCTGACCGGTCGAGGTCGCGGTCGGGCGATCCGTCGTTCCTGTCGGGCAGGTCTGGTCCGTCGGTGCCGTGGCGCTGGTCGTGGGTCACAGCGGGATGTTCCCGTGCTTCTTGGGTGGCAGGCTCGCGCGTTTGGTGCGGAGGGCGCGCAGCGCGCGGACGATCTGCGTGCGCGTCTCCGACGGTTCGATCACCGCGTCCACGTATCCGCGGTCCGCGGCGTCCCAGGGGTTGACGATGGCCTCCTCGTACTCGGACGTCAATCGGGCGCGCTCGAGCTCGACGTCGCCCCCGGCCTTCTCGACGGCCGCGAGCGCAGAGCGCTGCAGGATGTTGACCGCGCCGCCGGCACCCATGACGGCGATCTGGGCCGTGGGCCACGCGAGGTTGACGTCGGCGCCGAGCTGCTTCGACCCCATGACGATGTACGCGCCGCCGTACGCCTTGCGTGTGATGACCGTGACGAGAGGGACGGTGGCCTCGGCATAGGCGAAGATCAGCTTGGCGCCGCGGCGGATGATCCCGTTCCACTCCTGATCGGTCCCCGGCAGGAACCCCGGCACGTCGACGAACGTCAGCACGGGGATGTTGAACGCGTCGCAGGTCCGCACGAACCGCGCGGCCTTCTCCGCGGCGTTGATGTCGAGGGTGCCGGCCATCCGGAGCGGCTGGTTCGCGACGATCCCGACCGGGTGGCCCTCGACGTGGCCGAAGCCGATCAGCACGTTCTCTGCGTACAACGGCTGCACCTCGAGAAGTACGCCTTCGTCGAGGACGTGCTCGACGACGATGCGCATGTCGTAGGGCTGGTTGTCCGAGTCGGGGACCAGCGTGTCCAGGTCTCGGTCCTCGTCGGTGACCTCGGTCTCGATCGCATCGACCGGGTAGACGGGCGGATCGGTGAGGTTGTTCTGCGGGAGGTAGGAGAGCAGCATCCGGGCGTAGTCGAGAGCGTCGTCCTCGTCCGTCGCCAGATAGTGCGCGACGCCCGACCGGGTGTTGTGCGTCGTGGCGCCGCCGAGCTCCTCGAACCCGACGTCCTCACCCGTCACGGAGCGGATCACGTCGGGTCCGGTGATGAACATGTTCGACGTGCCGTCGACCATGATGATGAAGTCGGTCAGCGCGGGAGAGTAGACCGCGCCGCCGGCGGACGGGCCGAGGATCAGCGAGACCTGCGGGATCACCCCGGACGCCGCGACGTTGCGCCGAAAGATCTCGGCGAACTGCGTGAGTCCGGCGACGCCCTCCTGGATGCGCGCGCCCCCGCCGTCGCTGATGCCGATGAGCGGGACGCCGGTGCGCAGGGCGAGGTCCATCACCTTCGTGATCTTCTGCCCGTGCACCTCGCCGAGACTCCCTCCGAACACCGAGAAGTCCTGCGAGTACACGCAGACCTGCCGACCGTCGACGGTGCCGTGGCCCACCACGACGCCGTCCCCGTGCAGCCGCTTCTTGTCCAGACCGAAGTTCGTCGAACGGTGCCGGGCGAACGCGTCGAGCTCGACGAACGAGTCCGCATCGAGCAGCGCGTCGATGCGCTCGCGGGCGGTCTTCTTCCCCCGGGGGTGCTGCTTCTCGGCGGCGATCCGCTCGGAGTCGACGACGGCGGCGTCGTGCCGTGCCCGGAGGTCGTCCAGCTTGGCGGCCGTCCCGTGGAGCGCGGACGCGGGGGCGGAGTCGCCGGTGGTGGTCTCAGTCACACGACGAGACTAGTTGTTCGGTCCGGACGGAGACGCTGTGACCCGGCACCGTGGGGCGTCGGCCCGTCCGTCGGGTTCCCACAACAGCACCGGCGCGGACCGCGACGCCCATTCGGACGACGCCGACGTTGCGCCGGACGGGGGAAGATGGCGCCATGACGAGTCATCCCGGTCCGCCGCAGAACCGTCCCGCCCTCCGGGCATCGGTCCTGCGGGAGCTTCTCCTGGCTCCCGGTGGACCGCTCGCCCGGCTCGACGTCGTGGACCGCACCGGGTCGACCAACGCGGACCTGGCCGCAGCGCTCGCGCGTGACGCCGGGTCGCTTCCCGATCGCACGCTCCTCGTCGCCGAGCTCCAGGACGCGGGGCGCGGGCGAGCGGGACGGCACTGGGAGGCGCCTGCACGCTCGTCGCTCGCGGTCTCGTTCCTGTTGAGACCGGGATCGACCGTCCCCGTCCCGACCTTCGGCTGGCTCCCGCTTCTCGCGGGTCTTGCGGCAGTGACCGCTGTGCACGTCGCGACGGGCGCCGACGCCCGGCTCAAGTGGCCCAACGACCTCCTGGTCGGTTCGTCGGACGCCGTCGGGCTACCGGGCTGGGACACCGATCGCAAGGTCGGCGGGATCCTGAGCGAGCTCGTCACGACGCCGACCGGGCCCGTCGCGCTGCTCGGGATCGGGATCAACGTCTCCCAGAGTCGCGACGAGCTGCCGGTCGAGTCGGCCGCGTCGCTGCTCTCCGCGGGTCTCGGAGAGATCGATCGTGAAGCGCTGCTCGTGGCCCTGGTCCGCGCAGTGGTCGGGGTGGACCAGCGGTGGCGGGAGGCGCACGGGGACGCCGTCGCTGCCGGGCTCGCCGACGAGTGCGCGGCCGTGTGCGGCACCCTCGGACGTAAGGTGCACGTCGACCTGCCCGGCGGCGAGGCGATCGACGGGCAGGCGCTCGCTCTCGGGCCG
>DATKTF010000557.1:0-4223 GCA_035531255.1 Cellulomonadaceae bacterium | reverse complement strand
CTTCGGCGAGGGCGTCCTCGTCGGGGTGGACGGGTGAGATGAGGCCGATGAACGACTCGCCGCACCGGACGGACCACATGGTGGCGGGGCCAGGTGTGCGGTCGATGACCAGGGGGTGGCCGTAGACGCGTTGGGCGGCCTGGAACCGGGCGAGGTGCTTGGCGTGGAACCATGCGGCGCCGGTGACCTGGGGTGCACCGTGCAGGCGGCCGACGAACGTGTTACGCAGCGACGGGTAGCCCTCGTCCGCGGTGACCCTGGGCAGGGTGAGGGACTTGCCGTCGATGAGGCCGCCGACGTCGGTCAGGGTCAGCTCGGCGGTCGTTATGCGGACCTCGATCGCGGACTCTTCACCCTGCGGCGGCGGGGTGAACACGGTGAGGATCTGCTGGACCTCGAGCGGGTCAAGGTCGATGACTTCGGCCTCACCGTCAGACTCCCAGATCGAGACCAGACCAAGGCCGATCGTGTACCGGTCGGTTGCGGTGATCTCGAGGTTCTGACCGAACGGCGTCAGACGCACCCGGCGCAGCTGGCGGTTCTTCTTGTCCGCCGAGACGTGCGGCAGCACCGCGGTGAACGCCGAACGCAGGTCTTCGACCTCAACCGTGAACGCGCTCACCGCGCACCGCTGGCCGCGAAGAACGCCGGGTGATCGGTCTGCGCGATCGCGAGGCTCACCGACCTGGGCGGGTGGGCCTGCATGTCGGGCATCGTCGTGAACGCGAACCCGGCCCGCGTCCGGTCGGTCTGGGAGTCGTAGTCGGCCGTGACGACCGTCATCGCCTCACGCAGCAGGTTCGGACCCATGACGGGGTCCGCGAGCAGCTCGGCGCGGACGTCGCCGTCGTAGGTCGCGAACCGGATCGGCGTGCGCTGCACGGTGGGCTCAGTGCTGGGCATGGTCAGGCTCCTGTCGTGGCGGGGTGCGGGGCGGTCGATGGGGTGCGCGCTCACGGCGCACCGAACAGGGACTTGAGCAGCGACGGCTCGGGCGTGCCCAGGGCGACGAGCGTCGCGTCGACCGCGCGCCGGTCACGCGCCGACAGGCGCGGACGCAGGTCCGCGAGCTCGACCGCGAGCCGACTGACGGCCGCGAGCGCGGTGACGATCGGCGGAACGTCGGGTTCGGGTTCAGGGTCGTCGGGCGTCGTGGCGGGAGGGCTGAGCGGGACGCTCTCGGCGACGATCCTGGCGGCGATCGTCGCCTCGTGGGCCGTGAGGCCGATCGACGGGTTCGCGGCCATGATGTCTGGGACGTCGACGTGCTGCCGTTCGGGTTCCATGAACCAGGTGACACTCACTTCGGGCGCGGGCACGAACTCGCATTCGGGGTGCTCGGCGAGGACGTTGCGGGCCGGGTCGTCGAGGTAGGCCGCGAGGACCGAACGGCCCGGGATGCCCTTGTGGGTCACGGGGATGCCATGCTCGGCCGCCCAGGCGCGCAGCGTCGCGGAGGTCAGACCCGCCGCGGCGATCTCCGCGGACAGGCCCTTCGCCGCGTTACCGGACCGCGTCGCCCGGTCGTCGCGGAGGTGCACGCCGGACGCGGTGAGCACCTTGAGGACCGTGCGCCTCGTGTGACCGGTCGACGCGGCGATCTGCGGGACCGAGTCGCCCGCGACGTAGGCCGTGACGATCGCAGCATCGGAGGACACGCGCGGCTTGGCCGCCGGGGCAGCCACGCGTGCCGGCCGCGGCCGCGGGGTCGGCACCGGGCCGACCGGCAACGGCCCGGCCTTCGCCGATGCCGCGGTGGGCGTGAGCCGTGCCGCGGCCGCAGTCTCGCGCTTGGCGTCCATGCGGGCCCGGAACTCGTCCGGGGTCTCACGCACCAGGGGCTCGATCGGCAGGTCCACCGGGGCGTCCCCGTACACCGCACCCGCCGCGTGATGAGAGAACCCGGTCGTGTGCGCCATCAGAGCTCACCCGCCAGCACGGCCAGCTGCGCGCGCTCGGCGTCGGAGACCGCGTAGCCGAGGTCCTCGAGCAGCGCGTACCACGCGGTCGTGGCCCGGGCCATGCCATAGGTCCGGTTCCACCCGGCCGCGGAGATCGGCTCGCTCGCCACGGCGAGAGCCACCAGGAGGCGGCGGGTCGGGTCGAGCTGACGGATCGCGGTCTGCACGGCCGCGTCGACCTCCAGGGAGTTGTCCGTGGGATCGGCGGCGCCGGCGAACGCGACCAGCGCGACCTGCTGGGTCGACGTGGGCTTGCGGTCGTGGATCAGGTGCTCGAGGAACTCGGCACGCGTCGTCGCGGTCACGTCCGCGAACTCGCGGAGCGCCGCTTCCTTGGCCTTGCGGGCCGCGAACTCCGCGTCGGCCTCGGCGTTGGCCGTGTTGACGCCGGCCGACCGGGCGGCGCGGGCGTCCTGCTCGGCGAGCTCCTCAAGGGTGAGGGGACGGAAGACGGACAGCTCGTCACGTTCGACGCGCCATACCCAGCCAGTGGTGACGTCGTCGAGGGCCTTGCCGAGCGCCTCAGCTGAGAGGTTCCAGACGCCCGAGTCCTGCCCGGACGCGAGGTTCCACGTCGACGTCGACGCGGCCCGCGTGAAGCCGACCGGAGTGCCCCACCCGGTACCGGAGATCTCGGGGGCGTTCGCGGCGCGCAGACGGTCGATGAACGGGGCGAACGCCCGCGCGGTCTCACGCCGGCGACGCGCGGCCACGAGCGAGATCTGCCAGTTCTTCGTGCCGAGGTCCGCGGCGAGGTTCTCCACCACGGTCGGGTCGTCGTCGAACTCCTCGAGCGCGGCCGCGTCGTCCAGGGTCGCCGCGTGGATGTGCACGGCGTGGCGTGCGGTGTCCGGCAGTGCGGCGAGGCGCAGGCGGGAACGGACCGTGGTCTCCGACCGGGACACCGCGGCTGCGATGCCGGCGACGTCCAGGCCGTCGACGTCGAGCATCGCCTGGTACGCGTCGGCTTCCTCGACCGCCGTGAGGTCAGCCCGGTGCACGTTCTCCCGGACCATCATCTGGCGTTGCGACGCCGCGGTCAGGTCTCCGCGGATCCGCGCGGTGACTTCCGGGACGCACGCGAGCTGTGCGGCCGCCAGACGCCGGTGACCGATGACGATCCGGTAGTCACCTGGGCGGTCCGGGTGCGGGACGACGACCAGCGCCTGGTCCAGGCCGTTCGCTGCGATGTCTGCCGCGAGCTCGGTCACGTCCCCCACGTCGCGGCGCGGGTTGTCCGGGTGCGGGTGCAGACGCTCGAGCGGGATGTGCACCAGACGCGGCACGTCACCACCCGTCAACTCGTCCAACGCCGCTGACGTCCCACCGGCCACGACCGGCGCAGGGACCACGGTCCGCCTGGCCGGCCTGCGGGTGAACGACACGACCGTGTCGTCGGCGCTCACTCGGTCACCGGACCCAGCACGGACGCGAGGTCCTGGTTGAAGGAGAAGGCCTCGTCCAGCTCGGCTCTGCGGTACGCGAGCTCGGTCTCGAGCTGCTCGATGTCCTTCGTGAGGCGGTCGATCTTCTTCACTGTGCTGTCCTGCACGACCCCAAGCGTGTGGCAGATCGACTCGGGGATCGGCGGGTACGTCAGGTGCTCGGCGTCCGGTGTGGTGGTCATGCGGTTCGTCCTTCCGGGGCCGTCGAGGCCCGGTCACGTGCACGGGTAGGGCAGGTAGCGAAGTGGGTGACGGCCGGGTACTCCAACTGGTCGTCGATCGGGCGGTCCCGGGTGATCGGGTGACACGTCGTCCACCCCGGGGACACCGCATGCGACGGCGCGACGTCCGCGGGGAGCTCGAGATCCAGCGGGACGTACTTGCGCTTCGCGCCACCCCTGGCAGCCCTCTTGGACAGGTGCGTCGGGATCACGAGCACGAGCGCGATCTGCGCCCCACACTCCGCACACCGCGTGGTCCGCCGGCTCACGACTCCGGCCCCGTCCGCCGGTACACGCGGACGGTCGCCCGGTGCGTCTTCTCGGACGTCGAGGCGACGC
Source organism: Cellulomonadaceae bacterium (assembly GCA_035531255.1). Lineage (GTDB taxonomy): Bacteria > Actinomycetota > Actinomycetes > Actinomycetales > Cellulomonadaceae > JAJDFX01. The sequence continues at coordinate 257 of DATKTF010000557.1, read as the reverse complement.
GGACGTCGTAGTCCACGCCCCATGCCGAGACCTTCACGGCCTCGATCAGCCCGGCCGCGAGCGCACGGTTGAACAGCCCGCCGCGCTGACGGGCCGGGACGTCCGCCGCGTCGAGCCGCGAGCGCAGGTCGTTGACCGTGAAGCGGCGCCCGGCCGGGATCGACGTGATGATCGCCAGGAACGCCACGACGGTCTCGGTGGTGAGGTCCAGCAGTGAGGCGTCCTGCCACTGGCGGGCCGTCGCGGCGCTCACCGGT
>DATKTF010000556.1:0-8705 GCA_035531255.1 Cellulomonadaceae bacterium | reverse complement strand
CCGCACCGAGCGCCTGGCACCGTTTGCCGTGCTCGATCGCGGTCGTGTAGATGTGCTTCGCCGTCGGCGTCGAGCCGACGAACGACACCGCGGCCACGTCCGGGTGGGACAGCAGCCGGCCGACCACGTCCGGGGTGCCGTGCACGACGTTGAACACGCCGTCCGGGAGGCCCGCCTTCTGCCACAGCTCGGCGATGAACATCCCGGCGCCCGGGTCACGGTCCGGCGGCTTGAGGATGAACGTGTTGCCGGTCGCGATCGCGACCGGGCTCATCCAGAGCGGGATCATCACCGGGAAGTTGAACGGCGTGATGCCCGCCACCACGCCGACGGGCTGGCGGAACGAGTACACGTCGATGCCGGTGGCGGCCTGCTCGGAGAACTCGCCCTTGAGCAGCTGCGGGATGCCGCACGCGAACTCGACGACCTCCAGACCGCGGGCGATCTCACCCTTCGCGTCCGAGATCACCTTCCCGTGCTCTCGGGTGACGATCGCGGCGAGCTCGTCCGTGTGCTCGACGAGGAGCTCGCGGAATCGGAACAGGATCGCGCTGCGCTTGCCGAGCGGGACCTGCGACCAGGTCTCGAACGCGGCGGCGGAGCTGGCGATGACCCTGTCGACCTCCTCCGGGGTGGCCAGCGCGAGCTCGGCGATGACCTCACCGGTCGCAGGGTTGTAGATCGGCGACGTCGCGTCCTGATCGCCCACGAACGGCGCTCCGTCGATCCAGTGCGGGATGGTGGTCGTCATCGATGCTCTCCTCGGAATGGCCGTCAACGGGGTCACAGGTAGCGGCGCTGCGAGATGCGCGCCTCGTCGTACTCGGCCCGCGCGCGCTGCGTGCTGGCCAAGGTGGAGACCGCCGACACCGGCACGTCCCACCACGCCGTGCCGGGGGGGTTGGGCCCGAGCAGGTCGGTCTCGATGTGGATCACCGTGGTGACGTCCGAGGCCACGGCCTCGGCGTACGCCCGGCGGAAGTCGTCGATGCCGTGCGCGACGAGCACCTGAGCGCCGAGGCTCGCGGCATTCTTGACGAAGTCCACGGGGACCTCGCCTCCGTCGAGCTGCCCGGTCTCCGGGTTGCGCATCTGGTACCTGGTGCCGAATCGCTGCGAGCCGCGCGACTCCGACAGTGCACCGATCGATGCGAAGCCGTGGTTCTGCAGCAGGACGAGGATCACCTTGACCCGCTCGGACACCAACGTCGCGATCTCGGTCGGCATCATCTGGTAACCGCCGTCGCCGACGATCGCCACCACCTCGGACTCGGGCCGCGCCAGCTTGGCACCGAGAGCAGCGGGCACCTCGTAGCCCATGCACGAGTAGCCGTACTCGAGGTGGTAGCCCACCGGCGTCCTGGCCCGCCACAGGCACTGCAGGTCGCCCGGCATCGACCCGGCCGCGTTGACGAGGATGTCGTCGTCGCCCATCAGCTCGTTGAGCGCGCCGAACACCTCGGTCTGGGCAGGGAGCGGTCCATGGCCGCGGTGGTAGCACTCGTCGGTGACCCGCTGCCACGCTGCCACCTCGGTGGCCGCCCGGACCTGGTAGGTGTCAGCGGTCCGGTAGCCGTCCAAGGCGGCGGTCAGTGCGACCAGCGCCTCGCGGGCGTCGGCGACGACCATCGTCGCGGCGTGCTTGGCGGCGTCGAACCCGGCCACGTTGATGTTCACGAACCGGACGCCGGGGTTGCCGAACACGGTGTGGCTGGCCGTCGTGAAGTCGGTGTACCGGGTGCCGATGCCGATCACGACATCGGCGTCGAGGGCCAGCGTGTTGGCCGATGCGGCGCCGGTGGCGCCCACGCCGCCGACAGCCTGCGGGTGGTCCCAGTTGATCGCACCCTTGCCGGCCTGGGTGTCCGAGACCGGGATGCCGGTTGCGGTCGCGAAGGCGCGGAGCTCCTCGGACGCGCCGGAGTAGATGACGCCGCCGCCGGCCACGACCAGCGGCCGCTCGGCTGCTCTGATCACCTCGGCGGCCCGGATGATCGCCGACGCGTCCGGGCGTTGCCGTCCGACGTACCAGACCCGGTCGGCGAAGAACTCCACCGGCCAGTCGAACGCCTCGGCCTGCACGTCCTGCGGCAGCGCGAGCGTGACCGCGCCGGTCTCGGCCGGGTCGGTGAGCACGCGCATCGCCTGGGGCGCGGAGGCGAGCAACTGCTCGGGACGCCAGATCCTGTCGAAGAACCGCGAGACCGGGCGGAACGCATCGTTGACCGTGACATCGGGACCGAGAGGGTACTCGAGCTGCTGGAGCACAGGGTCGGGGACCCGGCTCGCGAACACGTCCGAGGGCAGCAGCAGGACCGGGATGTGGTCCACGGTGGCGAGCGCCGCGCCCGTGATCATGTTGGTCGAGCCGGGGCCGATCGACGCGGTCACCGCGAAGGTCTGCAGGCGCTCCTTGGTGCGGGCATAGGAGACCGCGGTGTGCACCATCGCCTGCTCGTTGCGGCCGAGCAGGTAGGGCAGCTCGTCCGGGCCGTGCTCGCCCAGCGCCGAACCGGGCCCGTAGCCGGCGTCGGCAGCCTCGGCGTGCGCCTGCAGCAAGCCCTGGCCCAGCCCGGCGACGTTGCCGTGCCCGAAGATGCCGAAGCAGCCGGCGAACAGCTTCTGGCGGTGGCCGTCCCGCTCGGTCCACTGGTGAGCCAGGAAGCGCACCAGCGCCTGGCCGACGGTGAGCCGGACCGTACCGGGACGCCGGCTCGGCGGTACAGCGATCGCGTTCATGAGCGGTCCTCGTGGATCGAGGCGTCGCCGTCGACGCCGTGGGCGGGACTGGGCATCGGGCAGGGCAGCCGGGGGTCGACGACCTGGTTCACCCAGGTCCCCCGGACCCAGGTCACCGTGGGGTCGTCGACGGCCAGCCACCGGCCGTCGGAGGACGGGCCGGCCATCACGTTGAGGTAGTACAGGTCGTAGCCGGGCGCCGCCATGCACGGACCGTGGAAGCCGTGCGGCACCAGCACGGTGTCGCCGGTGCGCACCTCGGCGACGACGTCGATCGGGCGCTCGGACGTGCCGTAGGTGCGGTGGTAGCCCACCCCCGGCCCGTCCGGGCCGTCGGCGACCTCGAAGTAGTAGATCTCCTCGAGCACTCGCTCGGTCTCGGAGTGCTCGTCATGCTTGTGCGGCGGGTAGGACGACCAGTTCCCGCCGGGCGTGACGACCTCGCAGACCAGCAGGTGGTCGACCTCGACGTCGGTCGCGATCGTGTAGTTGTTCACCTGGCGGCTGCACGACCCGGCCCCGCGCAGGTCGACCCGCACCTCACCGCGGGGCACGACCCGCAACGGCAGCACCCGATCGGCCCGCGACGAGGCCAGTGCGACTCGCGCCCCACCGGGTCCGGCGGTGACGGTCACCCTCGACCCCAGGGGGACGTAGGCGAAGTCGGACGGACCCGTGAAGATCCCGGTACGGCCGGCCAGATCCACCTCGCACGACTCCGGGCCGGTGACCGCCAGGTGCACACCGCCACGCAGCGGCAGGACCACGCCCTCCTCGCCGATGAGCTCACGGCTCCACACCGCGCCGTCGCCGAGCTCGCGCACCTCGAGCCCGCTGTACCCCCAGCCGGCGGACTCCGGCGTGACGTCGGCGATCGGCACGCCGGCGGACGGGTCTGCCGCACGGCGGAGGAAGCGGTCGGTGTCGGTCATCGAGACGATGCTCCCTCGGGTGGGGTGCGGGCGCCGAGCAACGAGACGGCGGCATCGACCGCGGCGGCGACATCGCCCCCGGCGGGGTAGAGCAGGGCCCGGCCGATCGCCAGACCTCGGACCGATGGTTGTTGCAGGGCCGCCGCCCAGCCGGCCATCGCGGCGTCGGCGTCCTCGGCGACCTCACCGCCCAGCACGAGTGCGGGCAGGGTCGACGCCGCCATCACCCGGGCCATGTCGGCCACCACCGGAAGCTTCAGCCAGGTGTAGGCCGACGTCCTGCCGAGCCCCGAGGCGATGCCGATCGCACGGACGACGTGCTCGGGCGCGAGCTGGTTGCGTACCCGCCCGTGGACCCGGGTCGACAGGAACGGCTCGACCATCGCGACCAGCTGCCGCTCGGCGAGGCGGTCCACGGCGCGCGAGCACGCCTCCAGGGTGTCGACCGACGCCGGGTCGTCAGGGTCGATCCGGAGCAGCATCTTGCCGCCGTCGAGGCCGGCTTCGGCGATACCGCGCGCGTCATAGCCCGTGAACCGGTCGTCCAGCTCGAAGGCCGTCCCCGCGAGGCCGCCGCGGTTCATCGAACCGAGGACGAGCTTGCCCTCGAGGGCGCCGAGCAGGGTGAGGTCCTCGATGACGTCGGCGGTACCGAGGAAGCCGTGCACCCCGGGCCGGCCGAGCGCGACGACGATCCGCTGCAGCAGACCCCAGCGGTCGGCCATCGCGACGGGATCGTGCCCGGCCGCCAGCGCGCCTCGAGCCGGGTGGTCAGCCGCGATGACCAGCAGCCGCTCCCCCCGGGCAAGACCGGCAAACCTGGTCCGGCTCGCCAGACGTGCGGCGATCTGGCCCGGGTCGGACATGCGGACCGTGACGAGCTCGTCGAGCGTCCTCATGCGTCCCCCTGCGCCACGCGGTGCTCGGCGATCAGCGCCTCGACCTCCGTCTCGGTCGGCATCGCGCCCGAGCACTCCAGCCGCGACGCGACGATCGCCCCGGCCGCCGAGGCGAACTCGAGCGTTCGGCGCAGCGGCCAGCCCTGGAGCAGCCCATGGCACAGCGCACCGCCGAAACCGTCGCCCGCGCCCAGGCCGTTCACGACCCGGACCGGTGTCGGCGCGACGACGACCCGTTCCGTGCGCGTCTTTCCGAGCACGCCACCGGGGCCCTGCTTGACCACGGCGAGTCCGACGCCGGCCTCGAGCAGCGCGTCAGCGGCCCTGTCTGGCTCGGACTCGCCGACCGCGACGCGGCACTCCTCCAGGTTGCCGACCGCCACGGTGACCCGTCCGAGCACCGCACGGACCGCGTCGTGGGCGGACTGCTCGCCCGGCCAGAAGGACGGTCGGTAGTCCAGGTCGAGAGCCACGAAGCCCCGACCGGCCCTGGCGTCGAGCGCGGTCAGGTGGGCCGACCGGCTCGGTTCCTCCGCCAACCCGGTCGCGGTGAGCCACAGCAACGTGGCGTCGCGAACCGCGTCGAGCGGGACGTCCTCCGGGCGCAGCTGCAGGTCCGGCGCGGTGGGCGCACGGTAGAACCACAGCGGGAAGTGGTTCGGCGGGAAGATCTCGCAGAACGTCACCGGGGTGTGCAGGTCCGGCACGACCACGATGTGGCTGTCATCGATCCCGAAGTCGCGCATCGCGCGCCGGACGAAGCGGCCGAACGGGTCGTCCCCGACGCCGGTGAGCACGGCCACCCGGTGGCCGAGCCGCGCGGTCGCCACCGCGACGTTGGTGGGGCTCCCACCGAGGAACTTGCCGAAGGTGACCACGTCCTCCAGACCGACGCCGGTCTGGAGCGGGTAGAGGTCGACGCCGCTCCGCCCGATGGTGAGGACGTCCAGCGGGGGCTCGCTGTGCGCCACCCCGTCCTCCTCGCACTCACCCTGTCGGACCGTCGGGCTCCGTTCGGCCCGCATGCGACCGCCCGCGCCGTCAGGACCGATCGCCACGACGATGCACCTGCGCCCGGCCTGTCGTCAAGTCTTTGTCCGGACATATCTTCATCCGAACGTTCGATCATGGAGCCGCTATCCTGATCGGGAGCCACCGGCCTCGCGTCAGCGCGAGCTCTCCGTGGACCCCGGCGAGGAGGAGCACACCGTGCCGCAGCCCTTGCGCATCGACCTCGACCGGAGCAGTCCGGTGCCGCTCTACCACCAGGTCGCGCAAACGCTCCAGGCCGCGATCGACGACGGACGACTCACCCCTGGGGAGCTTCTCGAGAACGAGATCTCCCTGGCCACCCGGCTCGGGATCTCACGTCCGACCGCTCGGCAGGCACTGCGCGAGCTGGTCGACAAGGGCCAGCTCGTCCGCAAGCGAGGAGCCGGGACGCACGTCGCCCCCGCGACGATCCGCCGTCCGGTCGACCTGACGAGCCTGTACGACGACCTCTCCAAGAGCGGCAAGTCCCCGACGACCGTCGTCCTGGAGCACGAGGTCGTGCCCGCGTCATCAGAGGTAGCGGTGGCGCTCGGCATCCCCGAGGGCACTGACGTCCTCCGCATGCGCCGGTTGCGCCGGGCCGACGGCGAGCCGATCGCCGTGCTGACGAACTTCTTGCCGATGACCATCGCGCCGACTCGCGCCGAGCTCGAGGCCGACGGGCTCTACGACTGCCTGCGCGCGCACGGGGTCAAGCCACAGGTCGCCCGCCAGCGCATCGGCGCCCGGGCCGCGACGGCCGCCGAGGCCAGGATGCTCGACGAGGGCCCCCGGGCCGCGCTGCTCACGATGGAGCGGACCGCCTTCGACGAGTCCGGTGAGGCCGTCGAGTTCGGCCAGCACATCTACCGGGCGTCACGGTACGCGTTCGAGACCACGCTCTTCGCCCGCTGAGCACCTCCCCCGTCCCGCCCGGTCGCGCGACGTCGGCGCGCTCACGATCGCAGTGCTCATCCGTCAATTGTCTAGTTGTCAGGACATATGCTTGACAGCAATGAGCGCCGTGGCATGAGATGGACCTGCGCGCGAGACCCGCAACGGCGCGGTCGCGAGACGCCCACGGCAACCACGCAGACAAGCGCACCGGAGGACTCGATGACCCAACTCGGCCCGGACCGCGTCGCGGTCGACACCAGCACACCGCTGGGTCGGATGACCCAGGCTTTCCCGCAGACCGCGCTGTGGAACGACTCGGCCGATCCCGTCCAGCTACGCCGCTCGATCAGCTTCGGTGCGGTCGGGGCGACCTGCAACCCGGTGATCGCACTCGCGGCGATCAAGGCCGATCTCCCCCGATGGACCGCCCGCATCGTCGAGCTCGCCGACGAACGACCGACGGCCGGTGAGTCCGAGATCGGCTGGCGCGTCGTCGAGGAGCTCTCCGTCGACGCGGCAGCCCTGCTCGAGCCCATCTTCGAGGAGCACCACGGTCGCAACGGGCGGCTCTCCATCCAGACCGACCCGCGGCTGCACCGCGACGCCGTGGCGCTCGCCGACCAGGCCGAGCACTTCGCCACCCTGGCTCCGAACATCATCGTCAAGCTGCCTGCCACCGCGGTCGGCATCGACGCGATGGAGGAGGTCACCTTCCGCGGAGTGAGCATCAACGCGACCCTGTCCTTCACCGTGGCGCAGGCGGTCGCGGTCGGCGCAGCGGTCGAACGTGGACTGGCCCGGCGCGAGGCCGCAGGCCTGCCGACCGAGCAGATGGGTCCGGTCGCGACGATCATGGTCGGGCGGTTGGACGACTGGCTCAAGCACACGGCGAGCAGGGCGGGCACGCTGGTCAGCCCCGGTGCACTGGACTGGGCAGGAGTGGCCGCGATCAAGCGCGCCCATGCGATCTTCACCGAACGCGGATATCGCACCCGGTTGCTCTCCGCCGCGTTCCGGAACCACCTCCACCTCTCCGAGCTGGTCGGCGGGGACGTCGTGATCTCCCCGCCGTTCGACTGGCAGGCACGGATCAACGCCAACGGTCTCGATCTGCCGTCGCGGATCGACGCACCCGTCGACCCGGCGATCATCGACGAGCTCCGACGGCTCGTCCCGGAGTTCCACCGGGCCTATGAGCCGGACGGGCTGAGCGTCGAGGAGTTCGCCGGCTTCGGCGCCACCCGACGCACGCTGCGGCAGTTCCTCGCCGCCGACGCCGAGCTCGCCGCGCTGGTCCGCGACATCCTGGTCGCGGACCCGGACTGAGCGCCTGTCCGGCAGGAGTCAGGATGTGGCGGCGAACGAGGTCACCCAGTTCACGACGATCACCGAAGCGAGTTGCCCCGATGACCCACACGCCCTCAGCACCACCAGGCACATCACCGGACACCCGCCGACGCGTGCACACTGACCCCGCACCGCCCTGGAGGCCCTCGGTGCCACCGGGCACGGAGCTCGACGAGGGGGGCGTGCAGCGATGCTCCGGGACCGTGCCTCTGCCCGGACGGGCAACCCGGTGACGGCCGGCGGAGCCGGCGCGCTGATGCGCGCCGAGATCGCCGAGCAGCCGGGACGGTGGTCGGACCTGCTCACCACCGGACGCACGGCCCTCGAGCAGGCGAGCGCGCTGCTGCGCGAGGCGCACCCCGAGCTGGTCGTGTTCGCGGCGCGCGGGTCGAGCGACCACGCGGCCCAGTACGGGCAGTACCTGGTGCACCAGCGCCTCCACGTGCCTGCGATGCTCGCCACGCCGTCGTCCATCACCCAGAACGCCGGGCACCTCACCTACCCGCGCAGCGTGATGGTGGCGGTGTCGCAGAGCGGCCGGTCGCCGGACCTGCTCGCGACGGTGGCAGACGCCCGCGCCGGCGGGGTTCCGGTGATCGCGGTGACGAACGACGCGTCGTCGCCGCTCGCCGGCCTGGCGGACGTCCACGTCGACCTCGGCGCCGGACCGGAGCGGTCGGTCGCGGCGACGAAGACCTACACCGGTGAGGTCCTCGCGCTGCGCCAGCTCGTCATGGGTGCGAGCAGCGGGCCCGAGCTCGACGTCGACGGGCTCGTCACGTCGGCCTCCGCTGTCCTGGCGGCCATGGACGACCAGGTGATCGGGGCCGCGGCAGCGCTCGACGAGGCCGACCGGGTG
>DATKTF010000555.1:0-2783 GCA_035531255.1 Cellulomonadaceae bacterium | reverse complement strand
TGGTCACGTACGGGTCGAGCCAGGAGTTGCGCGGCGAGATGCCCTGCTCGAGCCGGAAGTCGACGATGCTCGCGACCGTCTGCGCGCGCGCGTCCAGCTCCTGGAGGTCGTTCTCCCGGACGAACTGCGCGCCGAAGAAGGCGAGCGGGAAGCCGAGCAGGATGACAGCGACCGTGACGGCCGCGATCGTCGCCTGCAGGATCCGGCGACGCACCCGTCAGCTCCCCTCGTGCTCGCCGGTCTCGAAGCGGAAGCCCATGCCGCGGACGGTGCTGACGTACCGGGGTGCGTTCGCGTCGTCGCCGAGCTTGCGACGAAGCCAGGAGACGTGCATGTCGAGGGTCTTGGTGGAGCCGTTCGGGTCCGATCCCCACACCTCACGCATGAGGGTCTCGCGGGCGACGACCGTGCCCGCCGCAGCGACGAGCACCCGCAGGAGCTCGAACTCCTTGGCGGTGAGATGGAGCTCGCGGTCCGACTGGAACGCACGGTGGGCGGCGACGTCGACGCGGACGTCCTGCGCCTCGACCTCGTCCTCGTCGTCGAGCTCGCTCGCAGTTCGTCGCAGCAACGCCCGCACGCGAGCCAGCAGCTCGGCGAGGCGGAACGGCTTGGTGACGTAGTCGTCGGCTCCCGCGTCGAGGCCGACGACCAGGTCGACCTCGTCGGCGCGGGCCGTCAGGACGAGCACCGGGGTGGTGAGCCCCTGGCTGCGGATCGCCCGGGCGACGTCGAGGCCGTCCATGTCCGGAAGGCCGAGGTCGAGGACGATGAGGTCCGCCTGCCCTGCATGGTCGATCGCTCCTTGACCCGTTCCTTGCACCTGCACGTCGTATCCTTCACGCCCGAAGGCGCGCGCCAAAGGTTCGGCAATAGCTGGATCATCTTCGGCCAGCAGCACGTGGGTCATTTGCCCATGCTAGGTCACGGACTCGCCCGAGACACGCCCGCGCGCACTGCGAGTTGCGTGGCGTGCAGCACGCGGCCGCGAGGCCAGGGCCGCACCGGGCGGCCGAGGTCCCCCCACGGTCGCAGCCACCCGTGCGACCAGGGCCCGATGCCGACCCGGTCCCGGGTCCCTAGGCTGGATCGGTGCAGTGGTGGGAGCGCGCGAGCCGGTGGAGCGAGGCCCACCGGTTCCCGATCGACGCCGTCGGTACCGCGCTGCTGCTCCTGGCGACGGTCGTCGTCTCGACGCCGATCCAGGGCGGCTCGCCATCGGCAGCACGGCTGTGGACGGTCGCCCTCGTCGTCCCGTTGGCGTGGCGTCGATCGCGGCCGGTGGCGTCCGTCGCGGCCGTGTACGCGGTCGGCCTCCTCCAGGTGGTCCTCGGCACCCCGCTCGTCGTCCCGACGGACCTCGTGGTGCTCGTCGCCCTGTACTCGGTCACCGTCTACGGGCCGCGCTGGGCGTACCGCACCGCGATCGTGTCCGCCCTGGTCGGCGCCTGGGTGCTCGGGCTCGCGCTCGTCGTGGACGCGAGCCTCGGCAGCCTGGCCTCGGCGGCCTTCATCGCCATGCTCACCGGGACGTCCGCCCTCGCCGCATGGGCGTTCGGTCTGGTCCGTCGCTCTCGACGCGAGATGATCGGGGCGCTGGTCGACCGCGCCGAGCGCCTCGAGGTCGAACGGGACCAGCAGGGGCGGATCGCCACCGCTGCCGAGCGCAGCCGGATCGCGCGCGAGATGCACGACATCGTCGCCCACTCGCTCTCGGTGATCATCGCCCAGTCCGACGGCGGCCGGTACGCCGCCGAGACGGACCCCGCGGCGGCTGTCCGCTCGCTCGCCACGATCGGCGAGACCGGACGGGCCGCCCTCGCGGACATGCGCCGGCTGCTGGGCGTGCTGCGCAGCGACGACGACCCGGGCGCCGGTACTCCCGGACCGCAACCCGCGGTCGAGGACATCGACGCTCTCGTGGACCAGGTCCGGACGAGCGGGCTCCGGGTCTCCCTGGTGCGGATGGGGTCGCCGCGCATCATGCCACCCGGCGCCGGGCTGACGGCCTATCGCATCTGCCAGGAGGCCCTGACGAACGTGCTCAAGCACGCGGGTCCCGACCCGCAGGTGACGGTCGTCGTGCAGTGGCTCCCCGCCTCCCTGGTCCTCGACGTGAGCGACGACGGTCGGGGAGCGGCCGTCGAGAACGACGGCGCGGGCAAGGGACTGCTCGGCATGCGCGAGCGCGCCGCGATGTTCCGCGGCAGCCTGACCGCCGGGCCGCGCGCCGGCGGCGGCTTCCGGGTCCGCGCCGAGATCCCGCTCCCGCACTCCCCGACACCCGTCGGCGACGATCGACCCGACCTTCTGAACGAGGCACGATGACGACCGAGCACGCCACCATCCGACCGATCCGGGTCGCCCTCGTGGACGACCAGCAGCTGGTTCGCGCAGGCTTCCGCATGGTGATCGACTCCCAGCCCGACCTCACCGTCGTGCTCGAGGCCGGCGACGGCGCGGAGGCGGTACGTGCGCTGACGCGACCGCTGACCGACGACCCGGCCGGGGTGGCGGACGTCGTCCTGATGGACGTGCGGATGCCCACGATGGACGGTCTGAGCGCGACCGCAGCCATCACCGAGTCGCTCGGCCTCCACGGCGCCGGGCACCCGGGACCTCGCATCATCGTGCTGACGACCTTCGACCTCGACGAGTACGTGCTCGAGGCGATCCGCGCCGGTGCCAGTGGGTTCCTCCTGAAGGACGCACCGCCGGAGGAGATGCTCGCCGCGATCCGGACGGTGCACGCCGGGGACGCCGTGATCGCGCCGTCGAGCACC
>DATKTF010000554.1:0-4171 GCA_035531255.1 Cellulomonadaceae bacterium | reverse complement strand
CGTGCTCGAGAGCTCGCGGGCCCGCTGACGGGCGCCACGGCTGGCCCAGTCCATCGACCGCAGCTCGTCGAGCAGGGCGCCCCGGATGCGCAGGGCCGCGTACCGGCCGAACGGCACCCCGGTGGTCGCGTCGTAGGCGCGGGAGGCGAGGACCAGGGCGAGGCTGCCCGCCGAGGCGAGGTCGTCGCGTGACACCGACGACGGCACGCGCATGAGGACCTCGTTGACGTGGTAGCCCACCAGGGGGAGGTGCGCGACCACCAGGTCGCTCATCTGCTGCTCTGTCATCTCCGGCACGGGACGGTTCTCGACGGTGCCACGGCCGTGCTTGAGGAGATTGAAGGAGAAAGTTCTCACGTTCACCCCATGGGACTAGGACCTAACGCCCACGTCACCGGAGGGATGTCCGACTTCGTCGCGGATTGCCGGACTGGCAGGTTGCGCCGGATCCGCGTGTCGGTCCCCTCCGATGGCTACCGTGAACCTGTATTCCGCGCGAACCTCTCCCACCGGGCGCGAGGTCCCGCCACCCGGCACCAGATCAGTTCACCCGAATTGGTCACAACCGGTGCCGCACGGTCGATCAAGGACTCAGACACGAGTGGCAACGGTCCGGGAACCGGGCTCGGAACAGAGAGGTCGACGGTCACGATGGGCCTGATGCAGCTGTCAGACGTGCTGTGGCAAGAGCGTCATCTGCTCGAGCTCCTGCTGTTCAAGCTGGAGGAGGAGCAGATGATCCTCACCAGCGGGCGCACACGCTGGCTCGGCCACGCGACGCGTGAGGTCGAGACGGTCCTCGACCAGATCCGCGACTCCGAGCTCGGCCGCACGGTCGAGTCCGAGGCCGCCGCGATCGAGCTCGGCCTCGAGCCCGGCCTCAGCCTGCTGTCCCTCGCGCAGCAGGCACCGGCTCCCTGGAACGAGCTCCTGCATGCGCACCGGGAGGCGTTCGTGAGCCTCACCTCGGAAATCGTGGAGCTCGCCAACGGCAACCGCGAGCTGCTCGCGATCTCGCACCGCGCCGCCCAGGAGACCCTGATGTCCCTGCAGGAGAGCGTCCAGACCTACGACGGCCAGGGCATGACCGCCGCGACCTCAGGCAGCGCCCAGCTGCTCGACCGATCGTTCTGAGAGGAGCGCGCGGACGATGAGCACCTTCTCCGGGATCAGCACCGCGCTGAGCTCCCTGATGGCCCAGCGGCAGGCCCTCGAGGTCGCCGGCCAGAACATCGCCAACGCCAACACCGTCGGCTACACCCGGCAGCGCGCGGACATCACGTCGATCGCCGGGATGTCGACGCCGTCGATGTACTCGAGCGTGCCGAGCTCCGGGAACGGCGCGACCGTGACCGGCATCTCGCGGCTCGGTGACCCCTTCCTCGACGCACGCCTGCGCACGGCGACGGGGAGCGCCGCGCAGCTCGGCGTCCAGGCGGCGTCGTACGCGAACCTCGAGTCGTCGGTCGGAGAGCCGAGCACCACCGGGTTGTCCAGCCAGCTCAGCACGATGTGGTCGGCGTGGTCCGACCTCGCGAACAACCCCGACTCGGCGGCCACCCGGGCGGTCGTCCTGCAGGACTCGCAGGCGGTCGTCGACCGGCTCAAGACGCTGTACACGTCGGCCTCGACCGAGTGGTCGCAGAGCCGCAGCGACCTGGCGAGCATGGTCAGCGACGTGAACACGACGGCATCCTCGGTCGCCGACCTCAACTCCAAGATCCTGTCGATCACGAACGCCGGCGGCTCGGCGAACGAGCTCATGGACCAGCGTGACCAGCTCGTCACGCAGCTCTCGAGCCTGACCGGCGCAACGGCGCGGGTCAGGGACAACGGGACGGTGGACGTGCTCGTCGGAGGCAACGCCCTGGTCGACGGCGCCCGCGCCAACGCGATCGCCGTGACCGGGGCCGCGACGTTCACGAACGCGACCACGTCCGCACCGCCCGCGAACAGCGTGCAGGTCGTCTGGGCCTCGAACCCGGCCGTCCAGGTACCGCTGTCGGGCGGCAAGGTCGCCGGGACGCTCGCGGTCCTCGCCCCCCCGGACGCGTCCGGCACCGGCGGCATGCTGACCGAGGCAGCCGCGTCGTACAACGCCGTGGCCACCGCGCTCGCGACCACGGTCAACGCGCTGCACGCGACGGGCCAGGACCAGAACGGCAACCCGGCCGGCGACTTCTTCGCCGTCGACGCGACGCAGCCCGCAGCGCTCGGACTGTCCGTGGCGATCACCGACACCACGAAGATCGCCGCGGCGACGACCACCGGGGGCATCGTCGACGGCTCGCTGGCCGACAAGATCAGCCAGCTCTCCTCGACGTCGGGCAGCCCGGACTCCGCATGGTCGGCGTTCGTCGTGAAGCTCGGCGTGGATTCGAAGAGTGCGACGGCCCGGTCGACGGTTGCAGAGGCCGCACGATCGACCGCCGAGGGGCTGCAGATGGCACAGACGAGCGTGAGCACCGACGAGGAGGCGACGAACATGCTGACCTACCAGCGGGCGTACGAGGGATCCGCGCGGGTCCTCACCGCGATCGACCAGATGCTCGACACCTTGATCAACCGCACCGGCGTCGTGGGGCTGTGACCATGATCGGCCGAGTCACGCAGCAGACGATCCAACGCTCGACCCTGGCGAACGTCCAGATGAACCTCGCCGCAGCGGCCGCTCTGCAGAACCAGATGTCGAGCGGCACGAAGATCAGCAAGCCGTCCGACGACCCGAGCGGGACGTCGGACCTGCTGAGGCTCCAGGCCGACCAGCGCGCCGCGACGCAGTACCAGCGGAACGCGAACGACGGCACGGCGTGGCTCAGCACGATCGACAGCACGCTGAGCTCGTCGGTCTCGACGCTCCAGCGCGCGCGAGACCTCGCCGTGCAGAGTGGCAACACCGCGAGCATGAGCCCCACCGGTCGCGAGGCGCTCGCGACGGAGATCGACAGCCTCAAGGCCCAGCTCATGAGCCTCGCCAACACGAAGCTCCTCGGTCGCAACGTGTTCGCCGGCACGTCGAACGCCGCGACAGCCATCACCGTGACGCCCGGGACCCCCGCGAGCGCAGGGCCTCCCGCGACCCCGGCGACCCCGGCCACCTACGCGGCCAACGACGTCCCCGGTGCGACGGTCCAGCGCCGCGTCTCGGCCGACACGACCGTGCGGGTCGACGCCTCCGCGTCGGCGGTGTTCGGCACGGACACGGGTGGCGTGGTCGACCCCGCCAACCCGTCGGCCTTCGCGCTGCTCGACAAGATGGCCGCCGAGATCCGCAGCGGCACGAGCGCGACCGGCGATCTCACCGCGATCGACGCGCGCCTCAGCACGATCTCGGCACAGCAGTCCGCGATCGGCGCCCAGCAGAACCAGATCACCAACGCCCAGACCGTCCTCAGCTCGAAGCAGGTCGCGCTGAGCGCCCAGGTGTCGTCGGTCCAGGATGTCGACCTCGCGGAGATGATCTTGAAGATCCAGCAGCAGTCCGTCACGTACCAGGGCGCCCTCGCGGCGGCAGGCAAGTCGCTGCAGCCCTCGCTGATGGACTACCTCAAGTGACGGCCGTGCTCGTCTCCGTGAGCCTGCGCGGCACGCGCGTGGACATCCCCGATGCCCTCGAGCTGACGGCGCCGCTGCCCGGCCTTCCCGACCACGTGCGCTACTCACTGACCCCGCTCGACGAGATCGGCGTGCTGTTCGCGCTGCGGAGCGACGGCGAGCCCCAGGTCCGGCTCTTCGTGGTCCCCCCGCGGGAGTTCTTCCCGGACTACGAGCCCGTCATCCCGTCGGCGGTCGGTGCGGCGCTCGACCTGACCGAGGGCGAGACCGTCCTGCTGACGGTCGTCAGCCCGCCGCAGGGCGACGAACCGGCGACCGCGAACCTGCTCGCCCCGATCGTGATCAACGCCCGCACCGGGCGAGCCGTCCAGACCGTGCTCGACGACTCCGGATGGCCTCTGCGCGCACCGCTCGGCTGAGGAACGCCGCTGCAGGGCATGACGTCGATCACGTCCGCCCTGACTTCTCACGCGACCGGGGCGACGGACGATCAGAAGGACGAGATGAGCAACGTTCCTGTGGACCCGCACCTGCCAGGGATCCCGCCTGACGGCGAGCAGCGGTCCTCCGTGCCGACGCAGGTCGCGGTCCACCGCCAGCCCGTGATCCGCACCGA
>DATKTF010000553.1:0-3096 GCA_035531255.1 Cellulomonadaceae bacterium | reverse complement strand
TGCGCCGCGCTACGCCGGTCGGACCCTCGTCGCGGTCCACCGCTGTCCTTCGCCTGACACGCACGGACCTCACGGTCCGAGTCCTCGCCGCAATGCCGCTCCGGCCCTCGTTCGCGATGCCCGTCGTCGCGTGAGCACGCCCTCACGCCGTCGGGCTGCGGGTCCGTGGCATCGCGCGCGCGACCCCGTGCCCCGGTGGGCCGCCCCGTCCTCTCGCTCGGTCTGCTCCGATGCCTCGACGGCCACCCCACCTGCGCGCATGCCCGACCACTCACGTCCCATGGTTCTCCACCATGTCCACGAAGGGCTTCGCCATGACCTCCGTCCTGCACCGTTCCACACCTCACTCGCGGCACCCCCGCGTGCTCGCCTCCGTGCTCGCCCTCGCGCTCGGTCTCGCTGTCGGCGCGTGCAGCGCCGACACCCCCTCCACCCCCGCCGCTCACGAGACCGCCACCACGTTCACTGCGGTCACGATGGTCGACCCGTGGGTGAAAGCCGCGGACTCGGGCATGACCGGCGTCTTCGGCACGATCGCGAACACCCGCGACACCGACGTGCGCCTCACCACCGGAACCTCCCCCGCAGCCGCGAAGGTGGAGCTGCACGAGATGGCCGCCAATGCCTCAGGAACGATGGTGATGCGCCCGAAGGCGGGTGGGTTCGTCGTCCCCGCCCATGGCTCGCTCACGCTCAGCCCTGGTGGGCTGCACATCATGCTGATGGGGCTGACCGCGCCGGTGAAGCCGGGCGACGACGTCAGGGTCACGCTGCAGGCCGACGACGGCACGACGCTCGACGTCACCGCATCCGCGCGGTCCTTCGCCGGGGCCAACGAGAGCTACTCAGGGACGGCGTCGCCGATGGCGTCGTCGATGCCGTGAGCACCGACGGTCTCGATCGTCGAGCCTTCCTCCAGGGAGGCGCCGCCGCTCTCGGCGGCGCCGCCCTGGCGCTCGGCGGTCGCGCCGCCTGGGAGGCCGCCACCGTGTCGGGAGACGTCGCTCCACCGGCGGACGCGGTGGGACGAGCGGTCGTGCCGGCTCACGGCGATCGCCAGGCCGGGGTCGGGACCGCACCGCAGTCCTTCGCCTCGTTCGTCTCCCTCGATCTCGTCGACGGCGTCGACCGCCACGCGCTGGTCCGGCTGATGCGGATCTGGACGGACGACGTCGATCGCCTGACGAGCGGACGCCCCGGCCTCGCGGACACCGAGCCCGAGCTCGCCGTCGCCCCGGCGAGGCTCACGGTCACGGTGGGCTACGGACCGGGTCTGTTCACCGCGGCAGGCCTCGAGGACCAGCGGCCCTCCTGGCTGTCACCGCTGCCGTCGTTCTCGATCGACCGGCTGGAGGACGCCTGGTCCGGGGGCGACCTGCTGCTGCAGGTGTGCGCGGACGACGAGGTCACGATCGCCCACAGCGTCCGCCTGCTCGTCAAGGACGCCCGGACGTTCACGACGGTGCGATGGGTCCAGCGAGGGTTCAGACGCTCGCCCGGCTCGACGACGCCCGGCACCACGATGCGCAACCTCATGGGTCAGGTCGACGGCACGCGCAACCCCGCACCCGAGACGGAGGGCGGGCTGATCTGGCACACCAGCGGGCCGTCGTGGCTCGTCGGCGGGACGTCCATGGTCATCAGGCGCATCGCGATGGACCTGGACACCTGGGACGCCGTGGACCGCACCGGGAGGGAGTTCGCACTGGGCCGACGCCTGGCGGACGGCTCTCCGCTGACTGGGAGCAGCGAGCACGACGTCCCGGATCTCGACGCGGTCGACGCGCTCGGGTTCCCGGTGATCGACACCGCCGCGCACATCCGCCGCGCGCGCTCGGCCAACCCGTCCGAACGCTTCCTGAGGCGCCCGTACAGCTACGACGACCCGCCCGCGGCCGGTGCGATCTCACGCTCCGGCCTGGTGTTCGTCACGTTTCAGCGCGACCCCGTCACGCAGTTCGTGCCGATCCAACGCCAGATCGACGAGGCCGACATGCTCAACAGGTGGACGACGCCGATCGGCTCGGCGGTCTTCGCGATCCCCGGCGGCTTCCGGCCCGGGGAACACCTCGGCGAACGGCTCCTCGGGACGTGATCGCTGCGGTCACAGGTCGACGTCGGCGACGTACACGTCGGGCGTCCCGTCGGCATCGCTGTCAACCTGCTCTGCCTCGGAGATCCGCCGGTAGGCGCGGTTGCGGAGGCGCAGGAGACCGGTGGCGAGGAGCGCGGCCGTCAGCGAACCGAGGACGACCGCCACCTTGACGTGGTCGTCGCGCGCGCTGCCGGCGCCGAACGCGAGCTCACCGACCAGGAGCGACACGGTGAACCCGACCCCGGCAAGGACCGCGAGTCCCAGCACGTCCACCCATGCCAGCCCCTCCGCGAGCTCCGCTCGCGTGAACCGCGCCACCAGCCACGTCGCACCCAGGATGCCGATGGGCTTGCCGACGACGAGACCGACGATGATCCCGAGGACGACGGGGTCGTGCGCCGCGGACGTGAGGCCGCTCCATCCGCCCACCGAGACGCCCGCCGACAGGAGGGCGAAGATCGGCACGGCGACGCCGGCGGAGAGGGGACGGAATCGGTGCTCGAAGTGCTCGGCGAGCCCCGGCCCGGCGTCGGGCCCGCCCGCCGCGTCGCTACGGACGACCGGCACCGCGAAACCGAGCAGGACCCCGGCCACCGTCGCGTGCACGCCCGACGCGTGGACCAGGGCCCACACCGTGACCGCGAGCGGGAGCAGCAACCACCACGACCGGACACGCCGCTGGACCAGGAGCGTGAACAGCGCGAGCGGAACGATCGCGACGAGCAACGGGGTGACCGTGAGGTCCGCGGTGTAGAAGATCGCGATGAGGTCGTCGACGACGGCGAGCGTGAGCAGGAACGTCCGCAGCGCCGGTGGCAGGTGCCGCCCCACCACCGCGAGCACCGCGAGAGCGAAGGCGATGTCGGTCGCGGTCGGGATCGCCCAACCGTGAACCGCGCCCGCCGCCGCCGTCGCGTTGACCACGCCGTACAGGACGGCGGGCACGACGACCCCGCCGACGGCTGCCGCGACCGGAACAGCCGCTCGCCGTGGGTCGCGCA
>DATKTF010000552.1:0-2338 GCA_035531255.1 Cellulomonadaceae bacterium | reverse complement strand
GCGGGCGGACTGGGCAGCGTCTCGTCGAACACCGGGTTCATCGAGTCCGCCGCGGGCGTCGGCGACGGCGCGCGCACGGGCCTGGCGTCGGTGGTCACCGGCGCGGCGTTCCTGCTCGCGACGTTCCTGTCACCGATCGTCGGCATGGTCCCGTCGGAGGCCGCGACCCCGGCGCTCGTCGTGGTCGGTTTCCTCATGGTGATGCAGGTCTCGGGCATCGACTGGAAGAACATCGAGCTCGCGATCCCGGCCTTCCTGACGCTGATCGTGATGCCGTTCACCTACTCGATCACGTCGGGGATCGGTGCGGGTTTCATCAGCTACGTCGTCATCAAGCTCGCGGTGCGCAAGGCCCGCGACGTCCACCCGCTCATGTGGGGCGCCAGCATCTTGTTCGTCATCTACTTCACGCTCGGTCCGATCAAGGCCGCGCTCGGCATCTGACGCGGTCGCCGCCACGCGTAGGCTTCGCCGTTGCGCCTCTCCACGGAGCGGCACGCGGGCGAGGTCACCGCGCGTGCGTCGTCGTCGTCCCGGGAACCTGACCGGAGGGAAGGACCCGCCATGCGAGTGTCCGTCATCGGATGCGGCTATCTCGGAGCGGTGCATGCGGGCGCGATGGCTGCGCTCGGGCACGACGTCGTCGGTGTGGATGTCGACGACGCGAAGATCGCCGCGCTGTCTGAGGGACGCGCGCCGTTCTTCGAGCCCGGGCTCCCGGAGCTGCTCACGGAGACGTCCGCGACCGGCCGGCTCCGCTTCACGACCGACCTGAGCGAGATCGCCGGTTGCGCGGTGCACTTCGTGTGCGTCGGCACCCCGCAGAAGCGCAACGAGTTCGCCGCCGACCTGACGTACGTCGACGCGGCGTTCGACGGGATCGCGGCGTTCCTCTCGCCGGGTGACGTCGTCGTCGGGAAGTCCACCGTGCCCGTCGGCACGGCCGAGCGGCTGGCCGAGGGTCTCGAGGGGACCGGGGCGATCCTGATCTGGAACCCGGAGTTCCTCCGGGAGGGGTTCGCGGTCCAGGACACGCTGCACCCGGACCGCTTGGTGTACGGGCTCCCGGAGGGCGAGGCCGGCGAGCGCGGTCGTGCGGTGCTCGACGCGGTGTACGCGACGCCGCTCGCGAACGGCGTGCCGCTGGTGGTGACGGACTATGCGACCGCGCAGCTGGTGAAGGTCGCCGCGAACTCGTTCCTGGCGACGAAGATCTCCTTCATCAACGCGATGGCCGAGCTGTGCGAGGCGACCGGGGCGGACGTCACGGCTCTCGCGGACGCGATCGGCCACGACGTCCGCATCGGTCGGAAGTTCCTGAACGCCGGTCTCGGCTTCGGGGGTGGGTGCCTGCCGAAGGACATCCGGGCGTTCATGGCCCGCGCGGGTGAGCTCGGCGTGGATCAGGCGTTGTCGTTCCTGCGGGAGGTCGACTCGATCAACATGCGCCGGCGCGTGCGCATGGTCGACCTGGCGCGTGAGGTGTGTGCCGGGTCGATCGTCGGGCGCCGGGTCGCGGTGCTCGGGGCCGCGTTCAAGCCGGACAGCGACGACGTCCGGGACTCCCCGGCGCTGTCGGTCGCGGCGCAGATGCGCCTGCAGGGCGCGCACGTGACGGTGACCGACCCGCAGGCGATCCCGAACGCCCAGCGTGCGTGGCCGGACCTCGTGTTCGCCGAGACGGCCGAGGCGGCGGCGCAGGGGGCCGACGTGGTGATCCTGGCGACCGAGTGGCGTGAGTACCGGGCTCTCGATCCGCAGAAGCTCGCGGGGGTCGTGCGCTCCAAGGCCATCGTCGACGGGCGGAACGTGCTGGACCCGGTCGCCTGGCGCGGCGCGGGGTGGACCTATCGCGCGCTCGGGCGCCCGTAGCGTCCGCGTCACCCGCCGGGCCGACCGGCGGGGACCTGCGGCGACTGGTCCTTACCTAGGGTAATGACGTAGACTCATGGTATGCGCTCCTCCCTCCCCCCTGCGGTCGACGTCGCCCGCCCCGTCGAGCCCGCGCCGCCCTCGGTGTCGAGCTGCCGTCCGGCGACCCTGAGCGCCGAGCTCCGCATCTCGGTGAGCAGGGTGCACCGGCAGCTCCGCAGCCGGCGTGGCGAGGCGGACCTCTCGGACGGCCAGTACGCGGTGCTGTCGGTGCTGGACAAGTTCGGACCGATGTCGCCCGGTTCGCTCGCGGACCACGAGCGGATGCGCCCGCCGTCGATGACCCGGACCGTCAACGCGCTCGACGAGCTCGGCCTGGTCCGCAAGTCGGAGCACCCGACCGATGGCCGCCAGGTGCTCGTCTCGGTGACCGAGGCGGGTGTCGCCGAGCTCCGGGAGACCCGCC
>DATKTF010000551.1:0-8556 GCA_035531255.1 Cellulomonadaceae bacterium | reverse complement strand
CCACTGAGGAGTGAGCTATGTGTAGTCCGGCCCGTTGCAGCCGCTGTGGCAAGGTCACCTGGTCCGGCTGCGGGATGCACGTCGACGCCGTGATGGCGAACGTCGAGCCGTCGCAGCGTTGCACCTGCCGCTGATCCACCGGCGGTCCGTCGGCGCCCCGCGCGCCGTCGCGGACCCGAGTTCGGTGCTGACCGGACGAGAGGCGTTCCTGGCGAAGCTCCAGGGGCGCGAACAGTTGGCCCGTGAGCGGCTCAGTGCCGCCACGGGCCATCTGTCTCTCTGCCGGGTCCCGACCGCCTCGGGCGGCATCAGCCGTGCTGTCGGCCAGGGCGCGCCGGGGGAGACGGACCTCCAGGCGCGCAGCGCGAAGTACCACGAAGGTGCGGCCGTCGCCCTGGCCGACGTGCGCCGCGCCGTCCGGTCGAGGGAGGACGAGGGGGTCCGCTCAGCGATCGACGCAGTTCGGGCGACATGGGACGCGCAGGTGGACCTCCCTGGCCGTGCCTCGCCGGCCTGGGTCGACTATCTCGAGGGTGGCCGCGACGCCCTCATCCGGCTCGAGGAGCTCGAGGAAGAGGACGTGCCATGAACCCGCTGCAGACCGCACCGCGACCCGTACCACCACGACGTCTCGTGGTGGCGGGCAGGTGGCCGCGTCGGCGGGTCCTCTCCGGCCTCGCCGCCGTGCCCGTCGTCGGTGCGGCGCTGGCCGCCGTGGGTGGTGGGCTGCCCGGTCCGGTCGGGTGGACGGCTCTCGTCGGTGTCGCCTCCGTGATCGGCGCCGCGACGCTCGCCAGCTACGTGCCGATGCGGGGGACGGGTCGACGTCTCGACATCGGCTGCACCCCGTGCGCCGTCGTTGCGGCACTCACCCTCGTGGGTGCGGCGGGGATCCTCGGTGGGTCGCCGCACGACGCCGCGTCGGCAGCGCTCGCCGTCGGCCTCGTCGCGTTCGGCCTCCTGCAGCGCATGACCGACCCCGAGACGTGTCCCGTCCCACCTCGCTGACGGCACCCGTCGGTCGGGTTCGTGCCCCGTCGGGCGGTCTCCTGCGCGTCCGAGAGGCCATGCGCCTCGGCACGACACGCCTGTCGGCAGGCCCCGGTCGTCGGCGACCGGCCGCGAGCGGACGAACGGCGGGGCGGCTGCGCGGAGCCGGTCTCCCGGTCCGTGCAGCCGCCCCGGTCCTCACAGGCCCTGGTGGACGGCCTGGAGCGTGAGCCACCCGCCGGACAGGTTCCGGGCCTTGAGGCCCTCACCCAGCAGGATCCTGGTGGCGAGATACGACCGCACACCGCTGGCGCAGTGCACGCTGATGTCGCGACCGGCTGCGGCCGCTCGCACCTCCGCGAGACGCTCCCGCAGCTCGGTGTGCGGGATGTTGAGCACGCCGTCCAGGTGCCCGTGCGCGTACTCGCCCCGGGACCGGACGTCCAGGATGAGGGTGTTCTCGGCCGCGTCCTCGAGGTCCCACGCCTGCCACTGCGGCATCGTGCCGTCCAGCGCGTTCTGCGCCACGAACCCGAGCATGTTGACCGGGTCCTTCGCCGAGCCGTACGGCGGGGCATAGGCGAGCTCGAGCTCGGCGAGGTCCTCGGCCGTCATCCCGGCCCGGATCGCCGTCGCGAGGATGTCGATCCTCTTGTCGACGCCGGCGCGCCCGACGGCCTGGGCTCCGAGGAGCGTGCCGTCCGGAGCGAAGCTGGCGACCAGGTGGACCTGCTCGGAGCCCGGGTAGTAGCCCGCGTGGTCGCCGGGGTGGATGTGGACGACCTCGTGGGCGATGCCGGCGCGCCGCAACGTCGCCTGGTTCGCACCGGTCGTGGCGGCCGTGAGGCCGAAGACCCGGACGATCGCCGTGCTGAGGACCGATGCCTGTCGGATCGTCGCGTGCCCGCACATCGAGTCGGCTGCGCGCCGACCCTGGCGGTTCGCGGGTCCGGCGAGCGGGACGGGCCCGGTGGCTCCGGTGATCGCGTGCGTGATCTCGACAGCATCGCCGACGGCCCAGATGTGCGGGTCGGACGTCCGCTGGTCCGCATCCACCCGGATGGCGCCGGTCGGCCCGAGGTCGAGCCCGGCGTCCCGCGCCAGGGCGCTGGCCGGTCGGACGCCGACATTGACGACGACGAGGTCGGCCGGCAGCTCGGTGCCGTCCGACAGCCTCACGACCACCGCACCGCTCGAGCTCTTGCCATCCCACTCGTGCGCGGACTCGATCGGTGCGATCGACTGCGCCGACACGCTCAGGTGGAGGTCCACGCCGTGGGCCGCGAGCTCGGCGGCCAGCAGCGGGGCGAGCTCCGGGTCGATCGGTGGCAGGACGTGGTCGGCCAGCTCGACGAGGTGCACCGTGACCCCGCGCGAGGTGAGCGCCTCGACGGCCTCGAGGCCGATGAACCCGGCACCGACGACGACGGCGTGCGGGGGGTCCTCCGGGGTTCTGGTCGCGAGCATCGCGTGGACGCTGTCGCGCACGGCGTCGACGTCCGGGACGGTGCGCAGCGAGTGGACGGCCGGGTGGTCGAGCCCCTCGATGGGCGGGCGGACGCCCACGGCCCCGGGCGAGAGAAGGAGCGCGTCGTAGGGGAGCGTGTACGAGTCCTGCTCCGTCTGCACGGTGACCTGCTGGGTCTCGCGGTCGACCGCGCTGACCCGGTGCCCGGTACGCACGTCGAGGTTGAGGGTCGAGGCGAGCGACGCCGCGGTGTGCAGCAGCAGCGACTCGCGCTTCACGATCTCACCGGCGAGGTGGTAAGGCAGCCCGCAGTTCGCGAACGACACGTAGTCACCCTGCTCGAGGACGACGATCTGCGCCCGCTCGTCGAGCCGCCGCGCGCGCGCGGCGGCGCTCATGCCGCCCGCCACGCCGCCGACGATCACGATGCGCTGGGGGTCCGGGGTGGCGGACGTGGTCAAGGTCGGCTCGCTCATCGGCGCACGTCTCCACCGGCGCGCTGCCAGGCGGCCATGCCGCCCGAGACGCTGGTCGCGTCGAAGCCGAGGTTGCGCAGGTGCTTCGTGGCCGTGCGGGAGCGCATGCCGCTCGCGCACACGACGACGACGGTGCGTCCCTTGTGCAGGCGCTTGGGGGCCTGGTCGATGTTCCCGAGAGCGATGTGGACGGCGCCCGGCGCGTGCCCGGTCTTCCACTCGGCGGTCTCGCGGACGTCGAGCATCGTCGCGCCCTCGCGCACGAGCTCGATGGCGCGTGCGGCGTTCACGGTCGGCTTGACACGACCGTCGTCGTTCCCGCCGCCGCCGAAGAGGCTCTTGATGCGGTCGAGGAAGGACGGGGCAGAGGCAGGGCTGGGTGAGGTGGTCAAGGTAATCTCCAATCGTCGCTCGGTACAATACCCAGGGGGGTATCGGCTATTCCCGACGAAGGACCCAGATGAACGGGAGTCGATTGCCTCCCGTCGGTTCGATGCCGTCACGTGCGCGGAGGGTGCCCGCGACGCCGCCGTCGCGGTCGGTCGCGTGCACGGTCGCGACACTCAGGGTAGTGATCGACGCCACATCCGGACAGGAACGAAGGTCCCGAGCGCTGGGGCCGCACCGCGACCCGGACCGTCATGGCCGGTCATCCCGTCAGGTCCGTCTGCGGTTCGGCGGCCGCCAGGTGCCGACCCCATGAGCGTGCCCGGTCGAGCTCGCCCGGTGCGACCGGGCCCTCGCGCCCGGTGACGAAGAAGCTCTCCGGTGGTGCGACGACGTCGAACTCGAGCCGGTCAAGGCGTCGTCGCGCGGCGCGCGCCGCAGAACCGGGCACCTTGGGACTGTTGATGCGGGTGTCGAAGGCGGCCGCCGCGACGCCGGTTCGCGCAGGACGGAGCCGTTCGAGCCACTCCCGCAGGCCGCTGCCGCTGTGAGCCTGAGGCTCGCGTCCGGTGACGGCGCTCGTGCGAGTGCCGGCGCGGCTCAGTCCGAAGGCCTGCGTCGGCCCGCCGACCACGAGGAGGTCGATGTCGGCCGGCAGCTCCGCCGGACCGTCGTCGACATCCTGGACCTGAACCTCGGCACCGCTCGCGAGCCCCTCGGCGATCGCCTCGGCGACGGCCCGCGTGTTCCCGAACGACGACTCGACGATCACCAGTGCGCGCACCGGACCCACCTCCTGCGGCGATGACCTGCTCTCAGCGTCGAGCGACGCCGGACGCCGCCGCCAGGGCCGAAGGGCCCATCGGTGTCGTGGACGTCTCGGCCGGGAGGTCCTGGGAGCAGGAGGGCAGTGCCGCCGTCAGGTCACGTGCTCGCGTCGGTGACGGGGGTCATGCGGTCGTCACGCCACGTCGGTGAGCCGCTCATCGACCCGGGTCAGTCCGTCGAGGAAGTCTGCCACGGTGGAGGCGATGACCTCGGGCTGCTCGAGGAAGACGACGTGCCCCGCGTCCTCGATGAGGACGAGCTCGGCGCGCGGGATCGCCCCGGCGATCTCCGCGCCCATCTCGGCGGGTATGAGGCGATCATCTGCCCCGTGGATCACCAGGGTCGGGCAGCCAATCGTCGAGAGGAGCTCCCGCGCGGCGGCCCGGCCCATGACGGCTCGCTGCTGACGGAGGAACACCTGGGCACCGACCGTGCGCGCCATGGTGCGCCAGACGCCGAGCAGCGCGGGGTCCTGCTCGTGCTGCTCCGCGACGACACCAGGGAACGCCATGTCGACGAGCCGGTCGAAACCTCCGGCCTCGACCAGTCGCGACTGATGCTCCCGCGACGCCAGCTGCTCGGGTGTGTCTCGTCGGGCCGAGGTACTGACCAGCACGAGCGCGCGAACTCGCCGTGGTGCCTGCCGAACGACGTCACGCGCAACATAGCCGCCCATGCTCGTGCCGAGGAGCGCGAACTCCTCGGGGGCGTCACGCAGGAGACGTGCAGCCATGCCGGCGACGGTGTCGTCGTGACGGGTGTCCGCGACCGTCACGGACCCGTGTGTCCAGGCCACGTCGATGATGGGCCGGTACACGAGTGGCGAGCACAACAGGGGCGGAACCAGGATCGTCTGCATCGACCTATCGTCGTCGCGACCACCGACATCGGTGCAGGCGCCCTGCACGACCTGCACTGCGGGGCGACCACGTCGTACGTCGTTCCGACGGGCCGGGCGGGCTCGACGACGTCGCCCCGACGTCCCGAGGTTCGCAGAACGCACGCGACCGCGGCCTCGGCAGCGCCGGGCCGGTCCTCCTCGAGGGCGACCGGGTGACCATCTCGAGGAAGGACGCTGAGGTCTACCTCCTCGGTGCCCAGCACCTGGGCGGGACCGGCGGTCGGCCGGCGCCGGCGATCACGCGCCAAAACGCCTCTGCGTGTCGGCGTAGGAGATCGCACCGTCGAGGAAGCCGAGGGTTCCGGCGTCGAGCAGCTCCCGGCCGGCGCGCTCCACCATGCCGAGCGCGGCTCGGGCCAGGCTGCCGCCGAGGCTGACCCGCGTGACACCGAGGGAGAAGAGCGTGCGAGCGTCGATGAGGTTCGCCAGCCCGGCCACGACGTTGAGCGGGACGGGGATCGCTGCGGCGAGCCGCCGGATCGTGTCCTCCTCGACGACGCCGGGCACGAAGACGCAGTCGGCCCCTGCGTCGACGTACCGGTGCGCCCGCTCGAGCGTCTCGGCGAACGCATCTCCACTCGTGCCGGCGAGGTAGGTGTCCGTGCGGGCGTTGAGCACGAACGTGCCGGCGGGTGCCGCGGTCCGGGCAGCCGCGAGTCGGTCGACTGCCTCATCGATCGCGAACAGCCCGTCCGGCCCGGCGTCCTCCAGGTTGCCGCCCACCGCCCCGAGCTCCACGACCCGGGCCACGGTGCGCCCGACGTCGGCCGCGGTCTCGCCGTACCCGTTCTCGAGGTCCGCGGTCACCGGCACGCCCACCGCAGCCACGATGCGACCGACGAGCTCGAGCATCGTGTCGCGGTCCAACGCCCCTCCGTCCGGGACCCCGCAGGACCACGCGATGCCCGCGCTGGTCGTGGCGATCGCCGGGAAGCCGACCTGCTCGAGGATCCGGGCGGACCCGGCGTCCCAGGCGTTGGGGAGCACGAAGCCGGGACCTGCGTGCAGGGCGAGCAGGACCGCTGCCTTCCCCGTCGAAGATCCGGTGGTCATGAGCACACCACGTCGTCGTCCACCATGTCGTCACCCAGCCTGTCGTCGTCCACCATGTCGTCACCCAGCCTGTCGTCGAGCACCATGTCGTCACCCAGCCTGTCGTCGAGCACCATCCCATCGTCGGCGATCGCGGCGCCTCGCGAAACCCCACGTACGATCACGACGACGACCTTCGCCTCACGACGCCCGACCGACCGGGAAGGGTCTGGGGTCGCGGGGTCATGGCGCCGCGAGCAGGTCGCCGAGGTCCGAGACGCGCGCGAGGACCTCGCTCGCGGTGAGCTGCCGCAGGTCCGGGTCGTCCAGCTCGTCCCAGGTCCGGGGGGCGGCGACCGTCGGACGTGTCTTCCCGCGGAGCGAATACGGCGTGATGGTCGTCTTCGCCGGGTGGTTCTGAGACCAGTCGAGGAAGACGCGATCGTGGCGGAGGTCCGTGCGCATCACCGCCACGACGTGCGTCGGATCGGCATCGGCGAGCTCGTGCGCGAGGTCCCGCACGTACTGCCTGACCTGCATCGCCGTCCGCGTGCCGCCGAGCCTGGCATAGAGCTGGAGGCCCTTGCTGCCCGAGGTCACCGGTCGCGGGTCGAGCCCGTCCGCGCGCAGCCGGACCGCGACGGTCCGCGCGACCGCCGCGCACGCCACGAGCCCGGCGGGCGGCCCGGGGTCGAGGTCGATCACCAGGCGGTCGGGACGGCGGACCCCGCCGCGCGGGCCGACCGTCCACTGCGGCGTGTGGAGCTCGAGGACGCCGAGGTTGGCTGCCCAGACCAGGCCGGCGACGTCGTCGAGGAACGGCAGGTCGACGAGCGTCCCCTCGTCGGGGCCGCCCGGCGCGGCGTGAAGGAGGCGGTGCCGGAGCCAGTCGGGCGCCCCACGCGGGGTGTTCTTCTCGAAGAACCTCTCGCCACCCACGCCGTGCGGGAACCGCACGCGGGTGACCGGCCGGTCACGCAGCTGGGCGAGCAAGGCAGGCGCGACGCCCGTGTAGTACGCGACGACGTCGGCCTTCGTCATGCCCGTCTCCGGGTACATGACGCGCTCGGGGTGGCTCACGCGCACCTCGCGACCGCCGACGTCGCGAGTCTCGGTGGGTGTCGCCGTCCCCGTCGACCGTGCGCGCGACACCGTCATCCCGCCCGGTCCTCGGCGACGACCTCGTGCACGTGGGCCTCGTACACGGCGATCTTCTTCTCGATCGCCAGCAGATGGTCCTGGACCGCGGCGAGCTCTGCGTGGACCCTGTCCCGGTGCCGGCACAGCAGCTCGAGGCGCCGCGCCTCGTTCCCGTCGCCCGAGCGGACGAGGGTCGCGTAGGCGCGGACCTCGCGGATCGGCATCCCCGTGGCACGGAGCCGGGTGATCATCTCGATCCAGGTCAGGTCGCTGTCCGTGTAACGGCGGTGCCCTGAGGTGGCACGATCGACCGGTCGGAGCAGCAGTCCGTCGCGCTCGTAGTAGCGCAGCGTGTGCGGCGTGAGCCCGGTCGTCTCCGCCACCTCGGTGATCGTGAGCAGGCGCTGCGGCATCGTCGTCGTCATGACGCCAGCATGGCTCGCACGTCACGGCAGCGTCCAGGGTGCCGCCGAGGGGTCGCGTCGCTGCCAGTGGGGGAGGTCGATGAAGTCCGCGCCGAGACGCGTCAGACTCGCGTCCACCGAGGCACGGAGAAGCGCGAGCCTCGGCGCGGGGCAACGTCGGGCGTCAGGTCGACGAGCCCGCGACCTGAGGTGCGCTCGACGTCACCCGCGGGACGGCGCTCCGCTCGTGGCGAGCACGGCGGTGCGACCACCGCGTGACGCGCGTCGGTGCACGTCTGCAGGCACCGTGCGTTCTGCAGGCACCGTGCGTTCTGCGAGCACCGTGCGTTCTGTGAGCACCGTGGGCGCGCCGGCGCTCGGGTGCACCATCAGCGGGTCCTCCGACGGCGGTGCGGTGGGCAGTACCGCGGGTGCCTCCGCGAGGTCGACCCTGAAGCGGTCACGGCCGTCGGACTTCGCGCGGTACAGCGCGACGTCCGCCGCCGCCAGGACCGCGGCGGTGGTCCGTGCGCCGTCGACCATCGCGAGGCCCGCCGAGAACGTCACCCCGGTCCCGGCCGCGGCCCACTCGGCGCGGAGGGACGTGAGGGCGGCGAGGGCCTGAGCCGGTTCGGTCCGTGCCAGGACGAAGGCGAACTCCTCGCCACCGAACCGCGCGGCGTAGTCGCGACGACGCAGGTGCTGGGTCACGGTGGCGCCGAACAGACCGAGCACCGCGTCGCCGGCGGCGTGACCGCGGGTGTCATTGACCGCCTTGAAGTGGTCGAGGTCGCAGATCACGACGCAGTCACCCGGCGTGACGGTGGCGAGCCGGGCATCGAGCCCGCGACGGTTGCCGAGGGTCGTGAGCGGGTCCGTCAGCGCGGCAGCCTCCAGGCGATCGGTCACGGCACGCTGCTGGTCGATCAT
>DATKTF010000550.1:0-5080 GCA_035531255.1 Cellulomonadaceae bacterium | reverse complement strand
CCCCGGCGAGGTCCCGGGGGAGGAACAGCAGGATGATCAGCATCATGATCAGCTCGATGCTGATCAGCACCATCCCGATCGACATGCCGGACTTCATCGGGATGCGGTGCATCGGCAACGGCTTGCCACGCAGGGAAGCGAACGCGACGCGGGAGTTCGCGAACGTGTTGACCCGGATCCCGTACCACGCCACCGAGTACGAGCCGGCCATCCCGACGAGGCTGAAGGCGATGACGATCGCGACCCGGCCCCACGGGAAACCGACGAGGAACCCGTAGTAGGCGACGATCACGGCCGCGATCGACACCCAGAGCATGAGCAGGAACCGACCCTGCTGGATGAGGTAGGCCTTGCAGGTCGAGTAGATGAGCTCGGAGATCTCGAGCATCGACGAGTGGACGGGCATCGCGCGGAGCTCGGCGTAGCTGCGTGCGCCGAACGCGATTCCTGCGAGGCACACCACGAGGCCGAGGATCAGCAGCACGCGACCGGAGATCCCGCCGAGGATCGTCACGGAGCCGAGGTCCGGCAGGACGAGGCTCGCCTCGCCACCCTTGATGGTCGTGCCGCTCGTCGTCGACGACGCGCATCCGGAGAGCACGAGGGTCGCGGCTCCGGCGAGCCCGGCCGCCCGGAGCGCCACGCCGCGCCGGGATCGGTGCGGCTGCTGGGTGACGGTCGGGATCGTGTCGCAGCGTGGGCCCCCACCGGGAGCGTGACGACGCGGGTCGGCGAAACGTGCGGATGCACCGGTGACGGCGCGTCCCTCGGGTCGGGCAGCGCTCACGATTGCCTCTGGCTTTGCTGGATAGCGACCTTGCTATGACACAGCCACGCTAGGCCGAACGTCCAGGACGGACGTGTGACCTTCGACTCAGATCCTGGGTGAGGTCACGGTCGGACGGCGCGGCCGCGCGCACGTCCGTGGCTCCTGGTTATAGTCGCCGCGGTGACGGAGGGAGCGCGGCAGATGGACAGGTCGGGGACGCTGACGCTCCTGCGGCACGGCGAGAGCACGTACAACGCCGCCCAGGTCTTCACCGGCCTGCTCGACGTCGACCTGTCGTCGCGGGGGGAGCGTCAGGCCCGGGCAGCCGGTCGGCTGCTCGCGGAGCGAGGGGCGATCCCGGACCTCGTGCTCTCGTCGCGGTTGCGGCGTGCGCGTCGCACCGCGGACGCCGTGCTCGCCGAGCTGGGGCTCGCGGTGCCGCTCGTCGAGGACTGGCGGCTCGAGGAGCGCGACTACGGCGTCCTCACCGGGGTCCCCAAGAGAACGGTCGCGGAGCGGTACGGGCATGACGTGTTCTTTGCCTGGCGACGCACGCTGCACGGGCGTCCGCCGGCTGCGGAGCCCGCGGACGTCGCGACGTGGGGCCTGATCAGCGCCCGGCCGCCCGGGCTGCCGGAGCCCGGGTCGGGGGAGTCCCTGCATGACGTCATCGAGCGGGTGCGTCCGTGCTGGGAGGAGGAGATCAGGGCCAGGCTGCAGTCCGGTCTGCGCGTCCTGGTGGTGGCCCACGGGAACAGCCTGCGTGCGCTGTGCGCCCTGATCGACGAGCTCGACGAGGACGAGCTCGAGGCGCTCAACCTGCCGGCCGGTCAGCCGCTGCAGTACGACACGACGCCCGACGGGAGATGCTCACCCCGCGGTGGTCGCTACCTGGACCCGCTGGGCGCCCGCGCGGGGGCCGAGCTGATCGCGGCGGAGGGCGGGACGTGATGGTGCCGATCGGCAGTGACCCCGACCTGCCGGAGGCGGGTCCGGACGACACGCGATGGTTGACCCCGGGCGTCGCGAGCGTAGGGGCGGCGTCGTTCTTCTCCGACGCGGGCCACGAGATGGCCACGAGCGTGCTCCCGACGTTCCTCAGTGCGACCCTCGGGGCCGGTCCGGGGGCGCTCGGGGCGATCGAGGGCGTCTCCGACGCGCTCATCGGTCTGAGCAAGCTCGCCGGAGGCCCGCTCTCGAACGACCCGCGTCGACGTGCGCGGCTCGCGCGGGGCGGGTACCTCCTCACCGCGGTGGCGACGGCGGCGATCGGGTTGACCACCGCCGTCTGGCAGGTCGCCGGGCTGCGCGCGCTTGCGTGGATGTCCCGTGGCATCCGCTCGCCGGCGCGCGACACGCTGCTCGTGTCACTCGTCCCGCGCGAGGCCTACGGTCGCGCCGCCGGGGTCGAGCGTGCCGGTGACAACGCGGGTGCGGTCGTCGGTCCGCTCCTCGCCGCCGCCCTGGTCGGGGTCCTCGGCGTCCGGCACGTGATCCTGCTCGCGTTCATCCCGTCGATCTTCGCCGCGGTGGCGATCACGATCGCCGCGCGCGAGGCCGGTCGGACCCTGAGGTCACCGGGTCGGCGACGCACGCTGTCCTTCAACCTGCGCGAGCTGCGGCAGGCCGGACTTGCGCGCGCCTTCGTGCCGGTGGCGCTCTTCGAGCTGGGAAACGTCGCGACGACGCTCCTGATCCTGCGTGCCACCGACCTGCTCCGCGCCGACGGGCGGAGCGTGGCTGCCGCGACGAGCCTGGCGATCGTGCTGTACGCGGCGCACAACGGTGCGGCGACGCTTGCCGCGCTCGGCGGTGGTCGGGTGATCGACCGGACGAGCCCACGGCTGGTGTTCGCGAGCGGGGCGGCCGTGTACGTGCTCGCCTACCTCGGCTTCGCCTGGGAGCAGCACTCGTGGGTGGTGCTGCTCGTCGCGTTCGTGCTCGCCGGGATCGGGATCGGCCTCGCGGAGACTGCGGAGTCGACGATGGTCGCGATGATGCTTCCCGACCACCTGCGCGGCAACGGCTACGGCGTCCTCGGCCTCGTGCAGTCCGCCGGGGACCTGGGGGCTTCTCTCGTCGTCGGGGTGATCTGGGCGACGGTCGCTCCCGGCCTCGCCTTCGGGTACGCCGCAGCGTGGATGGCCGCTTCCCTGGTCGCGGTGGTGCTCGCCGTGCGGCACACGAAGGGTCGCGCTCCAGAGCGGTGAGCGGGGCCCGTGACGTCACGGCTCACCGATCTGCCGCCGGTGGCGCCGTCGACCCACGGACGACGAGGCTGGTCGCGAGCTCGACGTGATGGGACTCGATCGTCTCGCCCGCCGCGAGCCGTAGCGCCGTCCGGAGCGCGACGCCGCCGATCTCCCGGAGGGCTTGGCGCACCGTGGTCAGCGGAGGTGAGGCGAACCGGGCGAGCGAGGTGTCGTCGAAGCCGACGAGGCTGAGATCCTGCGGGACACGAAGCCCACGGACCCGCGCCGCCTCGATGACGCCGAGCGCGACCTCGTCCGAGCCCGCGAAGATGGCGGTCGGCGGCTCGGGCAGGTCGAGCATGGTCCCGCCCGCCGACACCCCGTTCGTGTAGTCGAAGAAGGGCCCGGTCGCGACGTATCCCGGCGGCACCGGCGCGCCCTCCGCCTCCATGGCCGCCCGGTACCCGTGCATGCGCGCATGACTGCATGCCGCACTCGCCGGGCCTCCGATGTAGCCGATCCGACGATGGCCCAGGTCCAGAAGATGCTGCGTCGCGGACAGTCCGCCGGCGAAGTTCGTCGACCCCACGCTCGTCACCCTGGCGCGCGGCAGGTTCATCGGGTCGACGACGACGAGCGCGATCCTTGCGCTGCTCAGGGCTGACAGGTGGTCCGCCGTCAGGTCGCTCGTGACGGCGATGACCGCCCGCCGACCGGTTGCCGTGAGCGATCGCGCCCAGAGCGTCGGCCGCTCGACCGGCGTGCTCCCCCCCCGCCGGACGTGGCTGCTGACGACGATTCCGACGCCGGCCTGGGCGCCCGCGTCGATGACGCCTTGGACGACCTCTGACGAGTACGCGCTCAGCGCACCGTCGACCTCGACCTCGACCGTGTGCCGGGTCTCCGGCGCTGGTCGCCGTGGCGCCGATGCGGCGTAGTCATGCTGCCGAAGAGCCTCTTGGACGAGGGCGCGGGTCGAGCTCGCGACGTCACGCCGCCCGTTGAGCACCTTGCTGACGGTGGCGATGGACACACCGGTCGAGGCGGCAACCGTCGCCAGGGTGGCGCGGCTCTGCTTGAGTGGTGGGCCGTCCATGGTGTCTCTCATCATCTCAGCTACTTCGCCTGGGCGACGACGGCGCTGACGTCGACCGGCGTGACGAGCCGGCGGTCGTGCCCGACGGTGCGCAGCGGGCCGTCGAGACGGAACGTACCGCGACAGGGCAGGTCCGCCGCTGACGTGCCGACGAGCACCTCGATGTCACCGGGCTCGACGACCCGCGTCAGGTCGCGACCGGTGAACGCCGTCCGGTCGGCGTGGACGTGGAACGTCACGTCCGCCGCCGCACCTGGCTCGAGGTTGACACGGGCGAAGCCGACGAGCTGCTTGACCGGGCGCGTGACCTGTGCGACGAGGTCGTGCAGATAGAGCTGGACCACCTCGTCGCCGGCGCGCGAGCCGGTGTTCGTCAGACGGACCGCCACGGTGAGCTCGCCGTCCGTCGGGATCTGAGCGTCGCTGATCCGCAGATCGTCCACCGTGAAGGTCGTGTACGAGCTCCCGTGGCCGAACGCGAACAACGGCGTCGGGTCGAGGTTGCTGATGCCGGCGCTCTCGATGCTGCCGAGAGGCGGCTGCAGGTAGGTGCCGGGTTGCCCACCGGGACTCCTCGGGATCTGCACGGGCAGCTTGCCGCCGGGCTGCACCCGGCCGGAGAGGACCCCCGCGATGGCCGATCCCCCCTCCTCGCCCGGGATGAAGGCCTGGACCAGACCGGCCGCTCTCCCGTGCACCTCGCCGAGCGCGTACGGGCGTCCGGACACCACCACGACGACCACGGGTGTCCCCGTCGCCAGCAGCTCCGCGATGAGGTCCGCCTGCACCCCCGGGAGCCGGAGGTCCTCCGCGTCGCAGCCCTCTCCCGAGGTGCCGAGTCCGAACAGGCCGGCGAGGTCTCCCACGAGGGCGACGCACAGGTCGGCATCGCGAGCCGCAGCGGCCGCCGCCGCGAACCCGGACCTGTCGTCCCCCTGCACGGCACAGCCGCGCTCGTGCACCACCTCGACGTCCGGAAGCTCGGCGCGTAGCGCGTCGAGCCCTGATGGCACGTCCACACCC
>DATKTF010000549.1:0-10309 GCA_035531255.1 Cellulomonadaceae bacterium | reverse complement strand
GCTCGAGGGCATCGCGAACCGCACCGACTTCGACCTCACGACCCACTCCGAGCACTCGGGGACCGACCTGTCGTACTTCGACCAGGCCAAGAACGAGCGCTGGGTCCCGTACGTGATCGAGCCGGCCGCCGGTCTGACCCGGTCCCTGATGGCGTTCCTGGTGGAGTCGTACACCGAGGACGAGGCACCCAACACCAAGGGCGGTGTCGACGTCCGCACCGTGCTCACGCTCGACCCACGGCTCGCGCCGGTGAAGGCCGCCGTCCTGCCGCTGTCGCGCAACGAGCAGCTCTCACCGAAGGCGCGTGATCTCGCGGCGGAGCTGCGCCGCTCGTGGAACGTCGACTTCGACGATGCCGGGGCGATCGGGCGTCGGTACCGCCGTCAGGACGAGATCGGCACGCCGTTCTGCATCACCGTCGACTTCGACACGCTCGAGGACCAGGCCGTGACCATCCGCCACCGCGACGACATGTCGCAGGAGCGCGTGTCTCTCGACCAGGTCACCGGCTACCTCGCTGCCCGCCTGATCGGCGCCTGAGCCCGTTCTCCTTCGCCACGTGGAGCGACGCGCGCAGAGGCGCCTCGGCGTGTCGCGCAGGTCGCTCCCCGTGGCGGGGTCCGATCGACTCCGGCACTCCGCGGCGGCACCGATCGGCCCGGGGTGCCGTCAGTGGTGGACGTGGGAGAGGGGCTCGGCGACGCGGTGCCGACGACGCCTGTCGACCGGCTCCGACGTCGCCACGAGTGTCGCGATCGCGGTCGTGAGCGGGATCGCGAGCACCAGGCCGATCGAGCCGACGAGCGTGCGGACGATCTCCTCGGCGAACTGCCCGCTCGTCAGCGTCTGCACCAGGGAGAGCCGGTAGACCTGCACGAGCAGCAGGACCGGGAGCGCGGCCCCCGCATACGCGAAGGCGATCGTGTAGACCGTCGACGCGATGTGGTCCCGCCCGATGCGCATCGCGCGCGAGAACAGGACGCGCCTGCTCGCCTCCGGCGCGGACGACCGCAGCTCCCACACCGCCGACGCCTGGGTGATCGTGACGTCGTTGAGCACGCCGAGCCCGGCGAGGACCACGCCGCACAGGAACAGCCCACGGAGCTGGTCCGCCCCGTCGGCGCCGATCATCGTCGCGAGCCGGTAGGTGTCCTCGGAGCTGATCCCGGTCACGTGGGTGGCCGTGGCGGCCACCACCCCGAGACCTGCCGTGACGGCGAGCCCGGTGACGGTCCCGACGAGGGCGGTCGAGGTTCGTCGTGAGAAGCCGTGCGCCAGGTACAGCACGACGTACATGATCACCGTCGACCCCACCAGGCCGACGAGCAGCGGGTCCTCGCCCGCCAGCAGCCCCGGCAGGATGAACGTCCCCACCACCGCGAAGGCGATCACCAGCCCGACGAGGGCCCGTAGCCCTCGCATCCGCGCCACGGCGATCGTGACGACGGCGAAGGCGAGCGCGAGCGTCGCGAGCGGGAACGACCGGGCGAAGTCGTGCCACGCCCACACCTCGGGGTCCTGACCCGACGCCGGGTAGTGCTCGACGACGATCGACGTGCCGCGCGGGACGTCGCGAGCGGTGAGCATCGCCGTCGCCCAGACGGCGATCGGTCGACCCGCCGCCGGCCCGCTCGTCACGGTCGCGTGCACGCGCAGGCAGGGGACCGTCGCCGGGATCGTGCCGTCGGGGAGACGGTTCTCGGTGGTGCCGGTGCAGCTCGACTCCTCGGTCGAGGTCACCTCCGCGGTCGGGTAGGTCACGCCGACCTCGGTGACCTCGCGTGCACCGGCGCGCGGCGCTCCCGGCCAGAGCAGGATCATGCCGATCAGCGCGGCGATGCCGACGGGGACCAGCACGGCCGCGAGGACGACCGTCGAGGTGGACGTGGCACGGCTTCCGAGGCGCATGAGATCAGATTCTGCCGTGACATCTGTCATGCCGGGTTCGTGACGGCTGCCCGGTGACGCCCGGTCGTGCGCCCGGCAGGATCGATGACATGACCACCACGGTGCCGACAACCACCCGATCCACCACCACCGAACGTGCCATCGACCTGCGCGGCCTGACCAAGTCCTTCGGCGCGATCCGCGCGGTCGACGGCCTGGACCTTCAGGTCGAGGCCGGCGAGGTGCTCGCCTTCCTCGGTCCGAACGGAGCAGGCAAGACCACCACGATCGATCTCCTGCTCGGGTTCGCGCGGCCGGACAGCGGCACCGTGAGCGTCTTCGGTCTCGCGCCCAGGGACGCGATCGCTGCGGGGAAGGTCTCCGCCGTGCTCCAGACCGGCGGCCTCCTCAAGGACCTCACGGTCGCCGAGACCGTCCTGCTGACCGCGTCGCTGTTCGCGACCTCGCGC
This sequence comes from Cellulomonadaceae bacterium, assembly GCA_035531255.1. Lineage (GTDB taxonomy): Bacteria > Actinomycetota > Actinomycetes > Actinomycetales > Cellulomonadaceae > JAJDFX01. The sequence continues at coordinate 7,951 of DATKTF010000549.1, read as the reverse complement.
CCGGTCGACGAGGTGCTCGAGCGCGCCGGGATCGCCACGATCCGCGACCGGCGCGTCGGCTCGTGCTCCGGGGGTGAGCAGCAACGTCTGCGGTTCGCCCTCGCGCTCCTCCCGGACCCCGACCTCCTCATCCTGGACGAGCCGACGACGGGCATGGATGTCGAGGGTCGTCGCGAGTTCTGGTCCGCGATCCGCGCCGACGCGGCCCGCGGCCGCACGATCGTCTTCGCGACCCACTACCTCGAGGAGGCGGACGCCTATGCGGACCGGGTGGTGCTGGTCCGGCACGGGCGCGTCGTCGCGGACGGGTCGTCGGCGCAGGTGAAGAACCTCGCAGCCGGTCGGGTTGTCTCGGCGCGACTGCCGGGCGCACGGCCCGAGCAGCTCGCGGCGGTGCCAGGGGTCGACCGCGCCGAGGTGCGCGGCGACCGGGTGCTGCTGCAGACGGGCGACTCGGACGCGGTCGCCCGGTACCTGCTCACCGAGACCGAGGCCGTCGATTTCGAGATCGGTGGGCTGGGGCTCGAGGACGCGTTCATCGCGCTGACCTCGGACCACCATGTCCCCGAGCTGCCAGGCATGACCTCGGCCGAGCACTCGACCGCCACGACGACCACCGGGAGCATCCGATGACCACCACCCTGAGCACCGGGACCACCTCGACGGTCCCCGCACCCGCTGCCGGGGCACGCCGACGCGGCGGCATGAACCTGACGTTCCTGAGCATCGAGCTGAGGCGCCTCCTCCGCAACCGGCGCACCGTGATCTTCACACTGATCATGCCGCCGATGTTCTTCCTCATCTTCGGCACGGCCGGGAGCTACCGGACGACGTCCGCGGGCCACGGCAACGTGACGGCATACGTGATGATCTCGATGGCGCTGTACGGCGCGATGCTCGCGACGACGAGCGGCGGCGCGATGGTCTCCGTCGAGCGCGCCCAGGGCTGGAGTCGCCAGCTCCGGCTGACACCCCTTCGGCCATCGGTCTACATCGCGATCAAGGTCGCCGTCGCGATGGTGCTGGGTCTCGCGTCGGTCGTCGTCGTCTACCTGGTCGGCCTGGCCGAGGGTGCCCACGCCGACGTGAGCGTGTGGATCGTCACGGGACTGACGGCCTGGCTCGGGTCGATCGTGTTCGCCGCGTTCGGGTTGTTCATGGGCTACCTGCTCCCGGCCGAGAACGTCATGCAGATCCTCGGTCCCGTGCTGGCCGTCCTCTCGTTCGCCGGCGGACTGTTCGTCCCGCTCGGCGACGGCGTCTTCGCGACGATCGGCAAGGTGACCCCGCTCTACGGTCTGGCGGAGCTCGTCCGTGCGCCCCTCGTCGGTGACGGTGTCACGGTGACCTCGGTCGCGAACGTGGTCCTGTGGGCCGCGGTGTTCGGTGCGGGCGCGGTGTGGCGGTTCCGGCACGACACCGCGCGGGTGTGACGCCCGTCGGACCCTGGCTCCGTGCGGGCGCTACGGTGAACGCCGTGAGCACCCGCACGGAGCACGGAACCGCATCCGGCGGTGCGCCGACCCGGTGGAACCGCCACATCGGGCCGCTGTTCGCCGCGATGTGGCTCATCTACCTGAGCTACCCCTGGTCGGCGGCGTGGTCGTCGGCCCCGGGGGTCGCGCGCACCGTCTCGTTGGTCAGCGTCGCCGGCTTCGCGGCCGTGTTCCTGCTCGGCTTCTACCGCGTCCGGGTACGCCGACTACGTGGGGCCGACGAGCCGCGACCGTGGGTGGTCTGGCTCGTGCTGGCCGTCGAAGCCGTGCTCGTCGGGGGGATGGGTCTCGCCGCGCGCGAGAACGCCCTTGCCGGGCTCGTGTTCATCGCGGTCTCGAGCGTGTTCTTCCTCCCGGTCCGTCAGGCCGTCGGTGTCGTCGTGGTGCTCGTGGCCGCGGGCGAGGTGCTCCCACGGACGATCCCGGGCTGGGTGCCGACCGACAGCCTCGGTCTCCAGGTCGTGGTCGCCTCGGTCGCGGTGTTCGGCGTCACCCAGGTGATGGCGCGCAACGTCGACCTCGCTCGCGCGCGGACCGAGCTCGCCGATCTCGCCGTCGCGCGTGAGCGCGAGCGGATGGCGCGCGACGTGCACGACATCCTCGGCCACTCCCTGACGGTGATCACCGTCAAGGCCGAGCTCGCCGGACGTCTGCTGCCGGAGTTCCCCGAACGAGCCGCGCGGGAGGTCGCCGACGTGGAGCAGCTCGCTCGCGCCGCCCTCGCGGACGTGCGGGCCACCGTGTCCGGCTTCCGCGAGGTGAGCCTGGCGAACGAGCTCGCGTCGGCCCGGGTCGCGCTCGAGGCTGCCGGCGTCGAGGCGCACCTGCCGTCGGCCGCGGACGAGGTCCCGGAGAGTCTGCGCGAGCTGTTCGCGTGGACCGTGCGCGAAGGGACGACGAACGTCGTCCGCCACGCGGCTGCCCGGACGTGCGAGATCACCCTCACGTCGAGCCAGGTGCGCGTCAGCGACGACGGCGTGGGTCCGGACGGTTCCGTCGCGACCGGCAACGGCCTCGTCGGGCTCCGTGAGCGTGCGGCTGCGGCCGGTGCGCGCGTCGTGCTCGGCCGTTCGGCGTCGGGGGGCTTCGAGCTCTGCGTCGAGCAGGGCCCGGGATGGTGAGCGCCAGGATCCGGCTGCTCCTCGCGGACGACCAGGCGTTGGTCCGAGGTGCCCTTGCCGCTCTGCTCGAGCTCGAGCCGGACCTGGAGGTCGTCGCCCAGGTGGGGCGCGGCGACGAGGTCGTCGCGGCCGCGCGCGAGCACCGTCCGGACGTCGCCCTGCTCGATGTCGAGATGCCCGGGCTGGACGGCATCTCCGCCGCGCGAGCGCTTCGGGCGGCGGTGCCGGCGTGCCGGGTCCTCGTCGTGACGACGTTCGGACGGCCGGGCTACGTGCGTCGTGCGCTCGAGGCCGGCGCCTCGGGCTTCGTGGTCAAGGACACCCCGGCGGCGCAGCTCGCCGACGCTGTCCGCCGGGTCGCGGCGGGGCTGCGCGTCGTCGACCCGACCCTGGCGGTCGAGTCGCTCGTGACCGGAGCGAGCCCGCTGACGGAGCGTGAGCAGGACATCCTGCGCGCGGCGGCGGACGGTGGCACGGTCGCCGACATCGCGCGAGCCACGCGCGTCTCCGAGGGCACGGCGCGGAACCACCTCTCGGCGGCCATGGGGAAGACCGGCGCGCGCACGAGGGCCGAGGCGGTGCGCATCGCCCGGGAGAACGGCTGGCTGCTCGGCTGACGCGCTTCCCGGTGGACGTGCGCGGCCCAGCGGCCTGCCCTCCCCGGTGACCGCACCCCCGCGAGCGCCGAGGAGTCCCGATCTCGGGCGTGGGGGAGAATGGCGCGGTGACGACCACCGCCTCTCAGCCCGACGCCGCGACGGCACCCGGCCGCGTGCTCCCGCCGCTGCGGATCGGTCCGTTGACGGTCGACACGCCGGTGGTCCTCGCCCCGATGGCCGGCGTGACCAATGCCGCGTTCCGGCGGCTGTGCCGTGAGTCGGGTGCCGGCCTCTACGTCGCCGAGATGGTGACCTCGCGCGCGCTCGTCGAACGTGGCGAGGAGTCGATGCGCATCATCTCCCACGAGCCGGACGAGAAGCCACGTTCGGTGCAGGTGTACGGGGTGGACCCCGCCACGGTCGGGGCCGCGGTGCGGCTGATCGCGAGCGAGGACCGGGCCGACCACGTCGACCTGAACTTCGGGTGCCCGGTACCGAAGGTGACGCGCAAGGGCGGCGGGGCCGTGCTCCCGTGGAAGCGGGACCTGTTTGCCTCGATCGTCCGCGCCGCCGTCGACGCCGCGTCGCCGTACGGGGTGCCCGTGACGGTCAAGATGCGCAAGGGGATCGACGACGACCACCTCACCTACCTCGAGGCCGGTCTCGTCGCCCAGGACGTCGGGGTCGCGGCGGTCGCGCTGCACGCGCGGACCGCGGCCGACTACTACTCCGGTCACGCCGACTGGGAGGCGATCGCACGACTCAAGGAGACGGTGACGGACATCCCGGTCCTCGGCAACGGTGACATCTGGTCGGCCGAGGACGCCCTGGCGATGGTCGCGCAGACCGGCTGCGACGGTGTCGTCGTCGGGCGCGGTTGTCAGGGGCGTCCGTGGCTGTTCGCCGACCTCGCGGCGGCGTTCGCAGGATCCGACGAGCGTGTGCGACCGGGGCTCCGGTACGTCGCGGGCGTCGTGCACCGACACGCCGAGCTGATGGTCCAGCACATCGGCGAGGAGCCGAGGGCGATGCGGGAGATGCGCAAGCACATGGCCTGGTACTTCAAGGGCTACGTGGTCGGCGGCGGGCTCCGTGCGTCACTGGGTCTGGTGTCGACCCTCGCCGAGCTCGAGGACCTGCTCGCGACGCTCGACCTCGACCAGCCGTATCCGGGGGCGGCCGCGGAGGGCCAGCGGGGCAGGGCCGGGTCGCCCAAGCGGCCGTCGCTCCCCGAGGGATGGCTGGACTCACGGGAACTGTCCGAGGACTTCCGGGCGGCCCTCCACGAGGCGGAGCTGAGCGTCTCCGGGGGCTGAGCGCTCCCGGGGCGCCCGCGTCGCGGAGGCGGTCGGCGGCTGGGTCGCAGGGCCGCTCGACGTGTCGGTCATCCGTCACGGCCACGGCGCCTGCAAGTTTCTGTACGCTTGCAGTGTTCTCGAGGGTGGTCGACGGTGACGACGGTGGGAGGCTCCGGTGCGGGCTGCGCGTGCAGGGCTCCGGTGGTGCGGTGCGGCCCTTGCGGTTCTCCTGCTCGTCAGCGGGTGCGGTCCCGGACGCGCGGCCCCGGGCCCTGGTGACCCGGCCGGCAGTCGTGATGTCGGCGTGCAGCTCTTCCAGTGGACGTGGAACGCGATCGCGCGCGAGTGCACCGACTCGATCGGTCCCGCCGGGTTCGCGTGGGTGCTGACCTCCCCGCCGCAGGAGCACGTGACCGGGCCCGAGTGGTGGACGTCCTACCAGCCCGTGAGCTACCGCGTCGAGTCGCGACTCGGGACCCGTGACGAGTACCGCGCGATGATCGCCACCTGCCACCGTGCCGGCGTCAAGGTGCTGGCCGACGCGGTGATCAACCACATGACCGGGAAGGACGCGCCAGGGGTCGGCTGGGCCGGCTCCGCGTACTCCCACTACGACTACCCGGGCCTGTACTCCGACGCCGGCGGCGACTTCCACCACTGCGGCCTGACGCCGAACGACGACATCGTGGACTACACGGACGCGACGCAGGTCCGGTTCTGCGAGCTCGTCAACCTCGCGGACCTCGCGACCGGGACGGCGCACGTGCGCAGCACGATCGTCGCGTACCTCACGGACCTGCGGTCCCTCGGGATCGACGGGTTCCGGATCGACGCGGCCAAGCACATGCCGGTCGACGACATCGCGGCGATCGTCTCGCAGCTCCCGCGCGACACGATGATCGAGCAGGAGGTCATCCGTGGCGCAGGTGAGCCGATCACCCCCGAGCAGTACGTGGGGAACGGCAGGGTCGACGAGTTCGGCTGGGGTGTGGCGGTCAAGGGCCTGCTGACCGGCGGCACGGCGAGCCTGTACCGGGACCTCGGTCCGGCGTGGGGGTTCGTCGAACCGGCCGACGCCGTGGTCTTCGTCGACAACCACGACACCGAGCGCAACGGCACCACCCTGAGCTACCGGCAGGGAGCGACGTACGCCCTCGCGAACGTCCTCCTGCTCGCCTCGCCCTACGGCATGCCCGAGGTGCACTCCGGGTACGCGTTCGCGAGCAAGGACGCCGGACCTGTCGAGGACGCGAACGGTCACGTGCAGGACGCGACCTGCGCCGCCGGCGTCGGGCCGACGACGCGGTACACCCCGGGTGAGTGGGTGTGCCAGCACCGCTGGCAGGTGGTGGACGGCATGGTCGGGTGGCGGTCGGCGGTGGGAGCCGCACCGATCACCCACTGGTGGGACGACGGCTCCGACGCCCTCGCCTTCGCCCGCGGTGCGCGCGGCTTCGTGGCGGTCGACGCCGGGACGTCGCCGGTCGACACGACGCTGCCCACCGGCCTCGCCGCGGGCACGTACTGCGACGTGATCACCGGTGCTCTCGTCGACGGCGCGTGCACCGGTCCGGCGGTCACGGTCCGCGCGGACGGCACCGCGCACCTCGTGGTGCCGGCGGGTGGCGCCGTCGCGATCCACGTCGGCGCCAGGACCGGCGGCTGACGCGGACGGCGGGGCTGCCGGACCGTCAGGCGAGCGTGACCCAGACGGTCGTGTCCGTGGGCACGCCCAGTGACCCCGCACCGCCGTCCGCCAGGTCCCCGCTGGTCGCGAGCACGTGCGCGCCGGTCGGGAGGGGGACGGGCGCCGTGCCGAGGTTCGTCACGACCAGGACGTCCCCGTTGACCAGCACGATCGCGTCGGACGCCTCGGCGAGGTTCTCGACCCAGGCCAGGGAGCCGGCGCCCAGGGCGTGCTCGCGGCGAAGCGCGAGCGCCGAGCGGTACATCTCGAGGGTCGAGCCCGGCACCCCGACCTGGGCGTCCGCCGCGTACGCGGACCAGCCCGACGGCTGCGGCAGCCAGGTCCGCCCGCCGCTCGAGAAGCCGAAGGACGGCGCGTCGCCCGACCACGGGAGCGGCACGCGACAGCCGTCGCGGCCCCGTTCGGTGTGTCCCGAGCGCCACCAGGCGGGGTCCTGGCGGAGGTCGTCGTCGAGGGCGGTGTGCTCGGGGAGGCCGAGCTCCTCACCCTGGTAGAGGTAGGCCGACCCGGGGAGCGCCAGCATGAGCAGCGTCGCCGCGCGGGCCCGCCGCAGCCCCAGCTCCTCGTCGGGCTGCTCGTCACCGTGGCCGATCCCGTTCGGGCGTGCGCCGGGCGACGAGAGACCCAGGCGCGAGGTGTGGCGGACCACGTCGTGGTTGGACAGGACCCAGGTCGTCGGTGAACCGACGTCGTCGCTCGCCTCGAGCGACTCCGTGATCACGGTCCTCAGCGCGGACACCTCCCAGCGGGAGGTGAGGAATGCGAAGTTGAACGCCTGCTGCATCTCGTCCGGTCGCACGTAGCGAGCGAGCCGGGAGAGCGGCTCGACCCACGCCTCCGCGACGAGGGCGCGATCGCCGTCGTACTCGGCGAGCACGCGGTGCCAGGCCCGATAGATGTCGTGGACCCCGTCCTGGTCGAACATCGGGCCATGGTTGGCGGCCGCGCCGTCGATCATGGCTACCGTGCCGTCCCAGTCGGGCAGGCCTGGCGCCTTGACCATGCCGTGCGCGACGTCGATGCGGAACCCGTCGACACCGCGGTCGAGCCAGAACCGCAGGATCTCCTCGAACTCCGCGCGCACCTCGGGCAGGTCCCAGTTGAGGTCCGGCTGGCGCGTGTCGAACATGTGCAGGTACCACTGGTGATCGCTCGCCTCGGCGCCCGGACGCGCATCGACGCGCGTCCACGCCGGCCCGCCGAAGATCGACTCCCAGCTGTTGGGCGGCAGCTCTCCGTGCGCGCCGCGTCCGTCTCGGAAGTGGTAGCGCGCGCGCTCCGGGCTGCCGGGGCCGGCCGCGAGCGCCTCCCGGAACCACGCGTGGTCGTCGGAGGTGTGGTTCGGGACGAGGTCGACGATCACGCGCAGGCCGAGGTCGTGCGTGCGGGTGAGCAGCTGGTCGACGTCGGCGAGCGAGCCGAAGATCGGGTCGACGTCGCGGTAGTCGGCGACGTCGTACCCGGCGTCCGCCTGTGGTGACCGGTAGAACGGCGAGAGCCAGATCGCGTCGACCCCGAGCGCGGCGAGGTGCTCGAGGCGCGACGTGATGCCCGGAAGGTCGCCGATGCCGTCGCCCGACGCATCGGCGAAGGACCGTGGGTACACCTGGTAGATGACGGCGCTGCGCCACCACTGGGAGCCGGCCGGGCCGTCGTGCACCGGGGTGGTGGTGAGGGAAGCGTGGGGGTGCGCGATGGTCACGAGATCCTGCCTTGATCGGGTGTCGTC
>DATKTF010000548.1:0-2429 GCA_035531255.1 Cellulomonadaceae bacterium | reverse complement strand
ATGAGACCACCGCTGAGGTCGACGTCTCCGTGCACGACGACACCTTGAACGCGCTCGAGCGGTACAGAGGTCAGCTCGTCGTCGCCCTTGCGGACGATCAGCCGTCCCGCACGGACCGATGCCCGCGATCCGGGTGTGGCGAGGTGGACCACCTGCGTGTCTGGGTCAGCAACGACGATGCGCCGGCGGACCGGCGTCAGAGCACGTTCGTCCGGCAGGCAGACCGAGGCGTGCGAGCATCGTTCGCACCGCGGGTCGTCCTCGAGCGCCGATGGCGCGAAGGGGGACTCGACGGTTTGTCGTGTTGCGTCGACGAGGGCATGCGCAGCCTCGAAGTCCGTGGCCGTCAACGTCACGGGCACCCGCTGGCGGTGCTCCGTGAAGTACACGAACTGGTCCCGCACCACATGACCGGCGTCCTGCAGGGCTGTGACCTGGAGGGCGAGCTGCATACGCATCGGTTCGGTGACCTCGGTGCGCCGTCGCACGGGTGTCGCCTTGTACTCGAGGACTCGCAGCGTTCCGTCGCCGAGATCCTCGATGGTGTCGCACCGGCCGGAGTGGCCCCATCCGGAGTGCGTGACGTCAAGCGCGCGCAGCTGGCCGGGCCGAGCTGACGACGAGTCGTCGGTGTTGGCGTGCTGCGCCGTGCCGACGGCCATCTGGTGCGTGTCGGTCCGCTCGCCGGTCACCTCGAGCCACGCTCGTCGAGGGCAGAACTGATGGTGTGCGGCGAGCCCGATGGTGATCGCCGGGCGGCCGGACTCCACCGGCGCGCTCATCGCATCGTTCCCGGCAGGATGCGCTGACCGCGTTCGGCCCACTTCTCCGGCGCGCTCGCGTTGGCCGACTTGAAGACCGGGAACCGGACGACGGCGGACATCCCGCGGGCGTTCAGCCATGCCCACGCGACATCGCGCTCACCGCGCGTGACGGCCGGCCGCTGGTCGGCAGGTTCTGCGCATGCCGCGGTTCGGAGCTGAGCCGATATCAGGACGGAGCGCAGCCGAGCGATCGGCCAAGGTCTCGTCATCAGCGGCAGATACAGCGCGCCCGCTCCGTGATGGCCGAGATGCCCGGCCGTTCGAGACGCACCCGTGCGCGTGTGAATCACGGGGAAGAGTGAGATCCCCCACAACGCACACCATGCCCGGGCATTGTCGGCGGGTCCGGGGGGCATCAACCCGGTGGGTGTGCGGCTGCCAGGGCGGTTCTTCCCGGCCTCGTCGATCACGGTGTCACCGCGGAGCCCGGCGACGATCTGCTCGGTGGTGCGTGCCGCGACCGCGGCAGTGAGCAGCCTGAAGCGGTTGGAGATGAACTCCTCGCCACGGTTGCGCGTCTTCATCTCCCAACGGCTCGCACCGTAGTCAGGACGCGGGTCTCCGCGATCGAAGCTCCAGTAGGACGGCTCACCGAGCGCTCCGATGAGGTCCAGGTCGAGCAGGGCGGGCGGGGCCTCACCGACGCGGTCCAGGGCTTCGCGACGTCCTGAATACCACGCCGTGATTTCGTCCCGCTGCATCGCCTTGACGCGGGGGCTGAAGAGTCCGGTCCGGGCGCCGGCGATGGTCCCGTCAGCCTGTACCCAGGAGTTCGGATCGGCCAGCGTGGCGGCACGCGCGTGTACGGCGGCTCCGATGCTCTCCCAGTCCGTGCCGTCGAGTGTCGGCCGTGGGTCGAGCTCGTCGGTCCACGCCAAACGCGGGCTGCTGACTCCGGCAGCCCGCACGATCGCAGCGATGCCGTACGCGACGAGATGGTCGAAGGCGTTCAGGTCCACACCCGGAAGAATGAGCTGTGTCATGACCCGCTCCGTGACGTCGTTCCGTCGGCGGCCCGAAGGATCGCCTCGAGATAGGCGACCCCCCAGATGCCCCACCTGGCATCTGTCCGCTCGACGATGAGGTCCCATTCCGCGTCGTCGAACAGCGCGACCGCTGCCTCGCTCGCGCCGGTCGATCCGAGCAGATCTGGGGCCGTGTGGTCGAAGCCGCATCGCCCGCGTCCGTGGCTCGTGCCGACGAGGCGCGTCACCAGATCGCGTTCGACCGGGTCGCTGCTCGTGAGCTGACCCCACGTGATCGCCGCCGAGAGCTGCTCGTGGCGCCAACCGGACGGCAGCCCTGACGCCTCTCGTGCGCGGCGGATCAGCTGTGTGCTGCGCATCCCGCTCTTCGCCAGGACCACGCCGGGATGCGCTCCGGGACGGTGCCGTAGCGAGCGTTGGAACCGCTGGTCGTTCTTGCCTTCGTCGTGCAGCAAGGCTGCGTCGACGAGAGCGCGGCGCGCGGTGCCGGTGATGTTCAGGCGCCCTGCCGCCGACTCTGCGGCAGCCGACACAGCCGTGCGGTGAGCCGGCAGGTCCACGACGCCGGTCGTCCGCGGCGTCCAGACCTGTCGCATCTCGTCGTCGGTCGCGACCGACG
>DATKTF010000547.1:0-4157 GCA_035531255.1 Cellulomonadaceae bacterium | reverse complement strand
TCGTCACCGTTGACGTGGAAGATCGGCACCTGCATGCCCTTGGCGACATCGGTCGCGTAGTGCGTCGAGCGCGACGACGACGACCCGGTCGTGAACCCGACCTGGTTGTTGATGATCACGTGGATCGTGCCGCCGGTACGGTACCCGCGGAGCTGGGAGAGGTTCAGGGTCTCGACGACCACTCCCTGCCCGGCGAACGCCGCGTCGCCGTGGATCAGCACCGGCAGGACGGAGAAGCCGTCACCGCCGAGGTCGATGCGGTCCTGCTTGGCCCGCACGATGCCCTCGAGGACGGGGTCGACCGCCTCGAGGTGCGACGGGTTGGCTGCGAGGTACACCTTGGTCGTCGCGCCGGACTCGGCGGTGAACGTGCCCTCGGTCCCGAGGTGGTACTTCACGTCGCCTGACCCCTGCACGCTCTTCGGGTCCTGGTTGCCCTCGAACTCCGAGAAGATCTGCGCGTAGCGCTTCCCGGCGATGTTGGCGAGGATGTTCAGGCGGCCACGGTGGGCCATCCCGATCCCGACCTCGTCGAGGCCGTTGTCGGCGGCCTTCGACAGGATCGCGTCGAGCAGCGGGATGACGGCCTCGCCGCCCTCGAGCGAGAAGCGCTTCTGGCCGACGTACTTGGTCTGGAGGAAGGTCTCGAAGGCCTCGGCGGCATTGAGGCGGCGCAGGATGCGCAGCTGGTCTTCGCGGGCGGTGCGCGTGTGGCCCGCCTCGAGCCGCTCCTGCAGCCAGCGGCGTTGGCGGGGGTCCTGCAGGTGCATGTACTCGGCGCCGATGCTCCGGCAGTACGAGTCACGCAGCAGACCGAGGACCTCTCGCATCTTGGCGCGGGGCTTGCCGCCGAACCCGCCGGTCGGGAAGATCCGATCGAGGTCCCACAGGGTCAGCCCGTGGTTCTGGATGTCGAGGTCGGGGTGCTTGCGCTGGCGGTAGGCGAGCGGGTCGGTGTCCGCCATGAGGTGGCCGCGCGAGCGGTAGGCATGGATGAGCTCGGCGATCCTGGCCGGCTTGCCGAGCTCGGCGTCGGGGTCGGTGGCCGCGTCGCGGACCCACCGGACCGGCTCGTACGGCACGCGCAGCGCCGCGAAGACGCGGTCGTAGAAGCCGTCCTCGCCGAGCAGCTTCGTGGCGAGGATCCGGAGGAAGTCGCCCGACTGCGCGCCCTGGATGATCCGGTGGTCGTAGGTCGACGTGATCGTCAGCACCTTCGAGATGCCCATCCGGTTGAGCTGGTCCTCGCTGGTGCCCTGGAACTCGGCGGGGTAGTCCATCGCTCCGACGCCGATGATCGTGCCCTGCCCCGCCATCAGGCGCGGGACCGAGTGCACGGTGCCGATCGTGCCCGGGTTCGTCAGCGAGAGCGTCGTGCCGGCGAAGTCCTCGACCGTCAGCTTGTTCGCGCGGGCACGACGGACGACGTCCTCGTAGGCGGACCAGAACTGGGCGAAGTCCAGCGTCTCGGCCTTCTTGATGCTCGGCACGAGGAGCTGGCGCGTCCCGTCGGGCTTCGACAGGTCGATCGCCAGGCCCAGGTTCACGTGCGCCGGGGTCACGAACCCGGGCTTCCCGTCGACGAGCGTGTAGGCGGAGTTCATCGCCGGCATGGCGGCGACGGCCTCGACGAGGGCGAAACCGATCAGGTGCGTGAACGAGATCTTGCCCCCGCGACCGCGTGCGAGGTGGTTGTTGATGACGATCCGGTTGTCGACCATGAGAGTCGCCGGGATCGCGCGGACGGACGTCGCGGTCGGGACCTCGAGGCTCGCCTCCATGTTCGTGACGACGCGCGCGGCCGGGCCGCGCAGCCGCTGGGTCTCGTCCTGGGCCTCGACGGCCGGCGCCTCCGTGGCGCGCGTGACGATGGGGATCGCGTACGACGCGGTGGCCGGCTGGGCCGTGGCGACCGGTGGCGTGGACGGGACGTCGGCGGCCGTGGACGTCGTCGGTGCTGAGCCGGCAGGTTCCGGCGTCACGGCGGCTGTCGGTCGGGTGGTCGTCGCCGTCGCCGCGGCCGTGACGACGGGACGACCGTCTCCGGTGCCCGCACTCGTCGTCGTGCTCCCGTTGCCGTCGCTCTTGTACCCCTCGAAGAACTCCCACCAGGCCGGGTCGACGGAGTTCTTGTCCTTGAGGTACTGCTCGTGCAGCTCGTCGACGAGCCACTCGTTCGCGCCGAACTCGGACCGGATCGCATCCGGCTCTGTCTTCTGGGACACGCGAGGTTCGCCCACTTCCGCCCGCGGCCGTAGACCGCTTCATCGTCGATTACGTCGCGGCCAAGCCTAAGCCCTGACGGGCGCTCCGGCCCTGCCGGGAGGCGTGTCCGACGCCTTGGAGCGTGAACTTTCACTCATCCCGCACTCCTCGTTCTGACCAGGGCAAAGACCCGATCGACGGGCCACCAAGAGAGGGTCCGTGCGGGGTCAGGTGATCGTGCTGAGGGGCGGTGAGCCACCCGTGGCGGGATCTCGGTGAGGGTCGTCGGTCCGGTCCGAGGCCCGGTCCGACGACCGATCGGGACGTGTCGCGGGCAGCTCGAGGCGCATGGTGCATCCCGACGAGGTGTCGGCGACCTCGATGGTCCCGCCGTGCAGGTTCGCCGCCCACCGCACGATCGAGAGGCCGAGCCCGGTGCCGCCGGTGGAGATCTGCCCGGTGATGGCGGGCATGTTGCCACGCGCGAAGCGTTCGAAGACCTGCTGGCGCTGCTCTCTGGCGATGCCGGGTCCACGGTCGACCACGTCGATGCGCACGACGTCGCCCGCGCGGCTGGCCTCGATCCGGATCGGTTCACCGGGCGGCGAGTGCCGTACCGCGTTGTGCAGCAGGTTCGCGAGGATCTGGTGCAGGCGCTCGCGATCCGCGGGGACGGTGAGATCCGGGGGCGTGACGTCGACCGGGAACGTCAGGCCCTTGTCGATCGAGACCAGTGCCGCGCTGTCGGACGCCTCCGCGAGGAAGTCGGAGAGCGCGACGTCCGTGATGTCGAGCCCGACGGCGCCCGCCTCGACCCGCGAGAGGTCGAGCAGGTACGCGACGAGGCGACCGAGCCGCTCCGTCTGGGCGAGAGCGACCTGCATGGTGGCGGTGTCGGGTTCGGTGACACCGTCGACGATGTTCTCGAGCTGGGCCTGGAGCGCGGTCACCGGCGTGCGCAGCTCGTGGGACACGTTCGCGACCATCTCGCGGCGGAGCAGGTCCGCCGACGCGAGATCCTCCGCCATCGCGTTGAAGGTGGCAGCGAGCTGACCGACCTCGTCCCGGCTCGTCGCGGTCACCCGCTGCGAGTAGTCACCGGCCGCCATCGCGCGGGCCGCAGCCGTCATCTCCCGCAGCGGCGACGTCATCCCGCGCGCGAGGATCTGCGTGACCACGAGCGACACGACGATCGCGAGCGGGAACGTCCGGGTCGGGCCGAGATGGTTGTTCAGCCCCACCCACGTGATCAGGGCGGCCAGGGTGACCGTCGCCGCGACGAGGACCCCGAGCTTGATCTTGATGGACTGGAGGCGATCGAGAGGCCGGACGTCGGGCAGCCGCGCCAGATGCGCCTGCGTGCTCGCGTGGCGCTGGCGGTTCACCTCGCGGCGCCCCCGGCGCCCCCGGCCGGTCCGAGGTCGTCGACGGGTTCGGACGGCTCGAACGCGTAGCCGACCCCGTGGACGGTCCGGATCAGGTCGGCGCCGAGCTTGCGGCGCAGCGCCTTGACGTGGGAGTCGACGGTGCGGGTCCCGCTGGCGTCGACCCAGTCCCACACCTCGGCGAGGAGTCTCTCGCGGGTGAGCACCGTGCGCGGGCTCGAGACGAGCGTGACGAGCAGGTCGAACTCGGTCGGCGTCAGGTGAACCTCGACGCTCCCGCGGTGCACCCGACGCTGCGCGCGGTCCACCGCGACGTCCCCGACGACGAGCGGGGGCAGGGTGCCGGTGGTCCCGGCCTCGATCTCGGCTGCGCGTGCAGCCCGCTCCTGGCGGCGCAGCAGCGCCTTCGTCCGGGCCACGAGCTCGCGCATCGAGAAGGGCTTGGTCATGTAGTCGTCTGCGCCCACGCCGAGGCCGATCAGCATGTCCGTCTCGTCGTCGCGCGCGGTCAGCATGAGCACCGGCACCGGACGCTCCGCCTGGATGCGTCGGCACACCTCGAGCCCG
>DATKTF010000546.1:0-11557 GCA_035531255.1 Cellulomonadaceae bacterium | reverse complement strand
GACTGGCTGCGCCCGGGCCTGACCACGTTCGCGATCCCCCACCACGACCTCGGACGACGGGCCGTCGAGCTGCTCGTCGAGCTCATCGCCGACGACAACGTGCCGACCGCTGCCCGACCGGTGGTGCACCGCGTGGGCATGCCGCTGCGCACCCGCGGATCCGTCGTCTCGCGCCCGTAGCGTCGCTCCCCTGCGGGCGCGATCGGGGACCAGTGGGCGCGCCGGACGGACGGGAGCGCAACCGGCCCACCGGCCCACGGGCTCACCGACTCACCGGCCGAGCCACCCCCCGTCGACCGGCAGGACGATGCCATGGACGTAGTCCGACGCCGCCGAGGCGAGGAACACGGTGGCGCCAGCGAGGTCGGAGGCCTCGCCCCAGCGCCCGGCGGGGATGCGCTCGAGGATCGACCGCGAACGGTCGGGGTCACCTCGCAGCGCCGCGGTGTTGTCGGTCGCGATGTAGCCCGGCGCGATCGCGTTGACGTTCACGCCTCGCACGGCCCACTCGTTCGCCAGCGCCTTCGTGAGACCGGCGATGCCTGACTTCGCGGCGGCGTAGCCCGGCACCGTGATCCCACCCTGGAAGCTGAGCAGGCTCGCCGTGAAGATGACCTTGCCGCGGCCCCGCTCGAGCATCGGTCGTGCGACCGCCTGCGTCAGCGCGAACTGGCTGGACAGGTCGATCTCGAGGATCCGGTCCCACGCCGCGAGCGGGTGGTCGACCGCCGGCGCGCGTTCGATGGCGCCCGCGTTGTTGACCAGGATGTCCGGGGCCCGTGCGGCGAGCTCCTCGCCGAGCGTAAGCACCGCGGAGCGGTCGGCGAAGTCGACGGCGCGCGCCTCGAAGCTGCGACCGTACGACTCGACCATGCGTCCGACGTCGCTCCCGTGGGACGCGATGGTCGCACTGACGCCGATGACGTCAGCACCGGCGCGCGCGAGCGCCTCCGCCATGCCGAACCCGATGCCCCTGCTCGCACCGGTGACGACGGCCAGCGTGCCGGTCAGGTCGAAGAGGGTGCTCATGCCGTCGCCTCCTCGGGCTGGCCGTCCTGCACGTCGATCAGGATCTTCATGGCGCGGCCGCCCTCGAGGTCATCCACAGCGGTCCGGATCTCGGCGAGCGGCGCCACCCGCGTGATCAGGGCGGCGGTGGGGATCGCGCCCGCGCCGATCAGCTCGACGGCCGTCTCGAAGTCGACCCGCTGGTAGACCCGGGCGCCGAGCACCGTGAGCTCGCGCCAGAACACCCGCTGCAGGTCCACGGCCCGTGGCGCCGCATGGATCGCGACCACGACGACCGTGCCGCGTACCTTCGCGACAGCCGTCGTCGTCGCGACCGCCGCCGCGGCGCCGGAGACCTCGAAGACGACGTCCGCACCGGATCCGCCCGTCCACGCCTCCACCCAGGCGACCACGTCGGTCGAGCCCGGGTCCGGGGTCCGGAAGCCGAGCTCGTGCACCAGCGCGCGACGCCCCGGGTCCGGTTCGACGACCGCGACCTCGGCTCCGACGCGCGCCGCGACGCTCGCGATGAGGCTGCCGATCGGGCCGCCACCGAAGACGACGACCTTGTCCCCCGACGTCACGTTCCCGCGCCGCACGTCGTGCACGGCCACAGCCACCGGCTCGATCAGCGCGGCGTCACGCAGGCTCGTGGTCGCCGGCACCCGGACGAGCGTCGATGCCGGGACGTTCCACAGCCCCTGGAGTGCCCCCGGCGAGTCGATCCCGACGAAGGTGAGGTTCTGGCAGATGTGGGTGTTGCCGGCCACGCACGCCGGGCACGTCCCGTCCCACAGCAGGGGCATCACGGTGACCGTGTCCCCCGGCACCCAGCCGTCGACGTCGACGCCCAGGGCGTCGACGGTCCCGCTCATCTCGTGGCCGAAGACCAGCGGCGTACGCACCCGCTGATCCATGTCCCCCTGGGCGATGTGGAGATCGGTGCCGCACAGGCCCACGAAGGCCACGCGGATGCGGACCTGCCCGGCGGACGGCGGCTCTGGCACGGCGGGTCGCACGTCGACCGTTCGGTTGCCGAGGTACGCGGCGGTGAGCATGGGCAGGCCTCCTAGCCGAAGAGCGCCTCCGCGAGGCTCGCGGTGGTCACGATCCGGTGTCGAGCATACGAGATCATTGATCAAACGTCACATGTATGATCTACTCCACTCTGTTCGGGTAGTGAGCTTCTGCCCCTCAGGTTTCTCCAACGACGAAGGAACTGGACCGATGATCACAGTGCATCGCCGAAAGGCGACGAGACGTCGGGAGCGCATCCTCCTGACGGCGGCCGTCGCAGCATCACTCCTTGCCGTCACGGCGTGCTCCAGCAGCTCGCCGCAGGCCAGCACGTCCGGCACAGCCGGCGGGTCGTCCTACGGCTTCGCCGCCGCGCCCCAGAACACGTCCGCCCCGATCACCGTCTGGGTCGACGCCTCCCGACAGCCGGCAGCCGATGCGTTCGTCAAGGCGCATCCCGAGATCCCGATCAAGGTCGAGACCTATGACGGCGGGGCCAACGGGTCCGGCTCGTTCCAGACCAAGATCGAGGCCTTCAACCAGGCCGGCAGCGGTTGGCCGGACGTCGTCTTCTCGACGCAGAACAACGACGCGGCATGGGCCAGCCAGGGCTCCGACCCCTTCACGGCGCCACTCAACAAGGGCTACCTCGAGCAGTCCTTCCTCGACGGCTTCACCCCGGGCGCCCTCACGCCGACGACCGTCGACGGCACGGTGTACGGGCTCCGCAACGACCTGGCGCCCACTGTCACCTGGTACGACAAGAGCCTCATGGACAAGTTCGGCTACACCGTCCCGACCACCTGGGAGCAGTACGAGGCCCTCGGCAAGAGGGTCGCGACCGAGCACCCCGGCTACATCGTGGGCAGCATCGGCGACCCTTGGACCCCGGAGGTGTACTTCTGGGGTGCGAAGGCGCCGGTCAACGTCGTCACGGGCGCGAAGCAGTTCAGCTCGAACACCTCGGATCCGAAGTCCGTGGCGATGGCCAAGATCATCGACAGCCTGCTGAAGGCCGGCTCGCTCGCGCAGGCCAGCGTGTTCAGCCCCGAGTTCGTGCAGAAGTACAGCGGCAAGGTGCTGATGATGCCCGGACCGGTGTGGTACTCGGGCGCGATCTTCGACAACAAGACGTCGCTGAACTCGACCCCCGGGACGATCGCCGCGGGCCTGCCCCTGGCGTGGAACGGTGAGTCCGCCGTCGCCGGGAACGTCGGCGGTGGCACGTGGTACGTCTCACGTCACTCGACCAACCTCGCAGCCGCCAAGGCGTTCGTCGAGTTCGTCACGAGCAGCGACGCGTACCAGGTCGACCTCGCACCCGGACTGCCGGCGTACAAGGCGGCCGGCGAGAAGTGGCTCGCGAAGCAGACGGCGAGCAACTTCTTCACCGCCGACTTCGCGACGAACGTCTCGACGGCCGCGTCAGAGGTCTGGACCGGCTGGGGCTATCCCAAGTTCAGCCAGGAAGCGGTCTGGGCGAAGACGATCACGCCTCCGCTCGCGGCCGGGAAGAGCCTCGTCGATCTGCTGCCCACCTGGGAGACCGCGATCAAGAACGAGGCCCAGGTGAACGGCTACAAGGTCTCCTGACCGTGTCGCTCACTCAGGGAACGTCTCTCGTCGCCGACCCCGTGGCCCGGGGTCGGCGACGAGCCGGCCGTCACGACAGAGCCGTCACGGCACGATGGGCTCGCATCTCCTATGTCTTCGTCTCGGGCTACGTGGTGCTCGCGGTGGCCTTCGGCGTGCTGCCCACGCTGTACGCGTTGTGGATGTCCGTGGTCGACGCGTCGGGCAGGTTCGTCGGCGTCCAGAACTTCGTCGACGTGTACGGGGACTTCCGGTTCCTGCCGGCCGTCATCCACGTCGGAGCCTTCGTCGCCATCTGGCTCGTCGCCCTGATGGTCCTGGTCACCGTGCTCGCGCTGGTCGTCCACTCCATCGGCCGCCGGTGGCTCAGCACGAGCGTGCGCTTCGTCTACTACATCCCCGGCGCCCTCGCGGGTGCCGCGTCCGTGGTGCTGTGGCTGTTCGTCCTGAACCCGACCGTCAGCCCGGTCTCGGCGGTGCTCCACGTCTTCGGGTTCGAGACCTTCGTCCAGACGGTCTCGCCGGGCAACCTGCCGGTCATCTTCGCGATCATCGCGTTCTGGACCGGTGCCGGCGGCTGGATCGTCGTCATGTACGGCGCTCTGAACAGCATCCCGACCGAGGTGCTCGAGGCCGCCCGGCTGGACGGGGCCGGTGCGGTCAGGACCGCGCTGCACGTCCAGCTGCCGATGATGCGCAAGTGGATCTCCTACATGGCGATCATGTCCCTCGCCGCGGGGACGCAGCTGTTCGTCGAGCCACGCGTCCTCTCCCAGGCGACGCAGGGCGTGGTCCCGGTCGACTACTCCCTCAACCAGCTCGCCTATCTCTTCGCGTTCCAGCAGGAGGACCTGAACGGATCCGCCGCCATCGCGGTGATCCTGCTGGTCGTCTCCTTGGCCCTGAGCGTGTTCTTCGTCATCCGAGGGGGACTCTTTGACCGCGACTAGCACCCGGCGCCGCCAGCAGCTCACGCCCGGCGCGTGGCTCGGCCGCGCGACCGCCATCGTGGTCGCGATCTTCTTCGTGGTCTTCTTCGCCGTGCCGATCGTGTGGCTGCTCCTCGCCTCCGGCAAGTCCCCACGCGGTCTGATCACGACGGGGGCCTTCACCCCCGGCACGCTCGGCGACCTCGCCGCCAACTGGTCGACCCTCGTGCACTTCCAGGACGGGATCATCTTCCGGTGGCTGGAGAACTCGGCCTACTACTCGCTCGGCGCCCTGGTGATCACGCTCGTCACGACGATCCCCGCGGGCTACGCGCTCGCCCTCGGGCAGTTCCGGGGGCGGAGGCTGCTGCTGACGACGACCCTCGTCGTCATGCTGATCCCCAACACCGCCCTGGTGCTGCCGATCTTCCTCGAGCTCTCGGCGATCCACCTGATCGGCCAACCCCTGGCGGTGATCCTCCCCTTCTCCTTCTACCCGTTCGGCGTCTACCTCACCTACATCTACTTCTCGACGAGCGTGCCGCGTGACCTGCTCGACGCGGCGCGGATCGACGGGTGCGGCGAGGTCGCGGTCTTCCGCAGGGTCGCCATGCCGCTGGCACGCCCGGTCATCGCCCTGGTCGGCTTCTTCAGCTTCGTCGCGAACTGGAACAACTTCTTCCTGCCGTTCCTGACCGTTCCCGGATCGAGGTCGCCGATCCAGGTGGGACTGACCGAGCTGCTGTCCAACGTGCCGGCGTTCAACCCCACGGCGGCCGGCGTCACGACGATCGAGCTCCCGACCCTGGCGCTCGCAGCGCTGCTCGCGGTGACACCCGTCCTGCTCATCTTCCTGTTCTCGCAACGCTTCCTCGTCGCCGGCCTGACGGCAGGGGGGACCAAGGAGTGACCGTCCAGCGACGTGCGTTCGTCGTCGACGTCGTGCCGGATCGCCGTGCGGAGTACCTCCGCCTGCACGCGGCGGTGTGGCCCGAGGTGGAGGCGGCCCTGGCCGCGCACCACGTCACCAACTACACGATCTTCATCCTCGAGGACACGCTGTTCGCGTACTACGAGTACGTCGGGCAGGACCACGACGCGGACCTGGCACTCGTCGACGCGGACCCCGTCACGCAGGAGTGGCTGAGGCGCACCGACCCGTGCCAGGTGGCGTTCGGTCGGACCGCCGGTCCCGAGGACGGCTGGCGGCGGCTCGAGGAGGTCTGGCACCTCGCATGAGCAGGCACCTCGTCGACGCGCACCTGCACGTGTGGGAGCGGGCGCGTCACCCGCAGCCCTGGATCGCCCCACAGACGATGTCGGCGATCGACCGCGACTACCCGCCACGCGCGGCTGTCGAGGCCCTCGGCGCCCACGGCGTCGACGGGGCCGTCGTCGTCCAGTGCGTCAACGAGCTCAGCGAGACCGTCGACCTCCTCGCGGACGCGATCGGGCTGCCCGGGGTGCGCGGCGTGGTCGGCTGGGTCGACCTGACGGCCGACGTCCCGAGCCAGGTCGAGCTCCTGCGCGGCGGTGCCGGCGGCGACCGGCTCGTCGGGGTGCGGCACGTGACCTTCACGGAGACGGACGAGCGGTGGCTCACCCGCCCCGACGTCGGGAACGGCCTCGCGGCGCTGGCAGCGGCCGGGCTGGCATGAGCGCACTGCCCACCCGCCAGGTCGGAACCACCGGGCTCCGACTCTCGGAGATCGGGTTCGGCGCCTCCACGCTCGGGAACCTGCATCGCGCCATGACGGACGACGACGCCCGCGCCGCCGTCGAGCACGCATGGCAGCGCGGAATCCGCTACTTCGACACGGCTCCGCACTACGGGCTGGGGCTGTCCGAGCGACGCCTCGGACGCGCCCTGGCCGAGCATCCGCGCCACGAGTTCGTCGTGTCGACCAAGGTGGGTCGTCTCCTCGAGGCGAACCCTGAGCCCACCGAGCGCGACGACGACGGCTTCGTGGTGCCCGGGACCCTGCGACGGGTGTGGGACTTCTCGCCCGACGGCGTGCGCCGCTCTCTCGAGAGCTCGCTCGCCCGGCTCGGGCTCGACCACGTCGACATCGCCTACGCCCATGACCCCGACCAGTTCCGTGAGAGCGCCGGGCCGGAGTCGCTCGAGGCCCTGGCCGAGCTCCGGTCGCAGGGGGTTGTCCGCGCGATCGGCATCGGAACCAACGCGCCGGAGAGGATCCCCGCGCTGTTCACGAGCGGGCTGGCCGACGTCGTCATGGTCGCGGGCCGCTACACGCTGCTCGAGCAGGGCGGCCTCGCCTCGGCGCTCGAACCGGCCCGCGCGCACGGCGTCGCGGTCGTCGTGGCCGGCGTGTTCAACTCGGGGCTGCTGAGCAGCCCGTGGCCGGCCGACGACGCCCGGTACGACTACACGCAGGCACCGCGCGCAGCGATCGCCCGCGCGCGCCTGCTGGCCGAGGCCTGCACGAGGCACGGGACCACGCTGCCCGCGGCGGCGATCGCCTTCCCCCTCCTCCACCCGGCGGTGGCGGGGCTCGCGCTCGGGATGCGCAGCATCGAACAGATCGACACGAACCTGGACCGCTACGCGCAGGGCGTGCCGGCCGAGCTCTGGGACGAGCTGCGCGACAGCGGACTCATCGACCCGGGCGGGCTCCCCGTCTCACCCGGCTGAGTCCCCGGTCGGTGCCGTGCGTGACGACCCGGTCGGCGCCGGATCAGCGAGCCGCTCGTCCTGCCGGGTCCGCAACAGGACGCACCCGCGCAGGGGGACGTCGGGCCTGCGCTACTCGACGTCGGACGCGAGCTCGACCCGTGGCGCATCGGGGACCAGGCGGAGCCCCGCCCGGCTCGGGCGCACGTGCGGACCGGCGGGCTGGGACCAGCTCGAGCGGACCTCCGCCTCGGCGATCGCCGCCTCGTCGATCGACAGCCCGTTCCCGGGCCCATCCCCGAGCACCACCCCACCGTCCGCGATCTCGTGGCCGAGGCTCATCCCGAAGGGACGTCCGAGGTCCTGCAGCTCGATCGCCAGATGATTGGGGACGGCGGCCGCGGCGTGCGCCACCGGGTTCGCGGTGTAGCCCACCGGGCTGATCGGGAGGTCCCGGCTGTGAGCCACGGTCGCGACCCGGAGGAAGTGGGTGATGCCCCACACGCTGCCGGCCTGGACGATGTCGACGGCACCCGCGTCGAGCAGGGGCTTGAACTGCTCGAGCCCTGTGAGGTTCTCCCCTGTCGCCACGGCCGCCCGGACCGAACGGCTGATGATCGCGAGCCCCTCCGCGTCCCACCGGCGCAGAGGCTCCTCGATCCAGGCGAGGTCGAACTTCTCCTCCAGCGCCGAGATGTAGCGGATGGCCTGCTTGCGGTTCCACGCCTCGTTCGCGTCGAACATGATCGCCGGGTGGGCGGTGTTCGCCCGGAAGATGTCCCGGATCTTCTCGAGCCGGGCGAGATCCCGGTTGAGGTCGAGGCCACCCTTCATCTTCACTCCGGTGAAGCCACGGGCGATCCAGTCGGCGTAGAGGGAGTCGAGGTCGTCGTCGTCGATCGCGATCTCGAGAGCGGACGCGTAGCCGGGAACGAACCTGTCCCGCGCCCCGAGCGTGCGCCACAAGGGCTCCCCCGCCATCTTGGCCTTCAGGTCCCAGAGCGCGATGTCGAGCGTCCCGATGCCGCCGAAGGTCGCTCCGGCGTGCCCACTCTTGAAGACCCGCGCCAGCATCCTGTCGTACAGGGCGTAGGTCGCGCGGGGGTCCTGCCCCTCGATCGCAGGAAACACCCGCTCGATGTCGGCGTGCGATCCGAGTCCGATCCCCTCGAGGCCACCGTCCGTCTCGAGGATCACGACGGGCACCTCGGTGATGCCGTCGTGGATGAATCCGTTCACGTCACCGACCGGCCGGCCCCAGTGCTGGAGCGTCGTGAGGGTGCGGTACCCGGTGATCTTCATGGGTGTCTCGAGTCCTTCGGGGAGTTGCCCGGAGCAGCAGGTCGATGCGTCGACATGCCGACGTTAAAGAGCATACATCACATGTCTGAACGGTCCAGCATCCGCATATACTCGGGCCATGACGGACAGGGCGCTCACAGGCAGGGAACCGAGCAGGATCCCGTCGATAGGCGACCGCGTGCCCGCGCAGCGACTCGGCGTCGCCGTCGTCGAGGCCCTCGTCAACGTGATCGTCTCGGGCGAGCTCGCGCCCGGCGACACGCTGCCTCCTGAGCTCCCCCTGAGCCAGCAGTTCGGCGTCAGCCGCACGGTGCTCCGGGAGTCGGTCAAGCGCCTTGAGGAGAAGGGTCTCGTCAAGGTCGGCCAGGGGCGTGGGACGGTCGTCCAGCCGACCCGAGCGTGGAACATGATGGATCGGGTCGTGCTGACCGCGCTCATCGCGCACGACGACTCCCTCGGCGTGCTGGACGAGCTCAGCACCGTCCGGGCGTTGCTCGAGGCGGAGATGGCACGCGAGACCGCCAGCGTGCGGACGAACGTCGAGCTCGACGTGCTACGCGGCGCTCTTGACGAGATGCGGTCCTCCCTTCATGACAGCGAGGTGTTCGGCGCCGCGGACGTGCAGTTCCACGAGGTCGTCATGGCGATCTCGGGCAACCGTCTCGCCGAGAGCATCGCGCGGGTCCTGTTCGAGAGGGCGCGCGAGAGCGCTCGATACCGCGGCAACGTTCCCCTGACGTTCGACGAGGAGCAGACGCTCCTCTCGTTCCACGAGCAGACGCTTCGCGAGCACGAGCAGGTCTACGCGGCGATCGAGGCCGGCGAGATCGAGGCGGCCGGGCGCGCGATGAACTCGCACATCATCGACTCGTGGCAGCGCCGTCGGCTGCCGGACCATCAGGGCAAGAAGCCGCGCCGCTGAACCGGACCGCACCCGGCGCCGTCGGCACCGTCGGCGCTGACGGCGTCGGCACCGACGACGTACCTCAGACCTCTCCCCGATGCCGACCTCGCGCCCCGACCCCCGTCTCGGGCAGTTCGGGCGCCGAGCCGAGCTCCGCCGCGATCGCGTCTCCCCAGGCACGCACCGCGTCGAGATCGCGATAGTCCCCGTCACGCCCGCGGGCCGCCGAGATGATGGTCCGCTCGGCGAAGGACAGCACGCTGCGATCGAGCCGACCGGCGAACTTCCGGTGTCCGCGCGCGGCGAGTCGCTCGGTCAGGTCCCGCATCTCGATCGGGGAGTTCGCCGCCGACGCCGGCAAGGTGGCCAGCCCCGAGGAGAACAGCCACACCTGTCGACGGGACAACGGGGTGGCGGCGCGCTGGGCGAGCTCCCGCGCCTCGGGCAGCCAGCGCCCGTTGTACACGGCCGACCCGAGGACGACGGCCTCGTACGGGTCTACCAGCGCGACGTCTGCCGGTTCGCGCTCGTCGACGTCGTGCCCGGCGTCTCGCAGCGCGTCGGCAATGACCGAGCCGATCTCCTCCGTGCCGCCGTGCCGTGAGGCCACCGCCACCAAGACGCGCACAGCACACCCCTTCGTCTCGCGGCTGGTTGAAGGTTCATCGTCCACCGGCGCTCGGGGGTCGTCGTGGGCCCGAGGTCCCTCGACGCGGCCGATCGTCGCGCATCGGTTCCCCTCCAGGGCGTCAAGGATCTCGTGACACGACACGCCGGTCAAAGCAACTTGACACCTGGGAGCTCTCTGACGGCGCGGTCGTCACGTCCAGCGGCCAGGCGGCCGGACCGCTGTGGCGGCCCGCCGAGAGCTGCGCGGAGAGCACGGCGCGACGAACCCAGTCCTGGCCCAGATCGTCGCGGTTCTCGTCGTCACTACCGTCGTCTCGGTGAGCAGAGTGCGCACGGACAGCGGCCGGTGCCCCGACTCCCGTCGGAGCACCGGCCTCAGCCGGCGTGACCTCAGGTCAGACGGTGTGACGCGCGGCTTCGACGATCACGCGTTCGACCGCGTCGGGGTGGGAGATCAGCGACAGGTGGGATGCCTTGATCTTCGTGACGGTGGCGTGCGCCCGCTGGGCCATGAACTCCTGCGCGGCGGGCGGCAGGGCGTGGTCCTCGGTTCCGATGACGGCCCAGGTCGGGACGCTGGTCCAGGCAGGTGGCCCGGACACCTCGCCGAGTGCCGAGGCCGCGATCGGGCGCTGGGTGGCGGCGAGCGCGGCTACCTGCCTGACCGAGAGGTCGTTGCCGAGGATGGCGCGGAACATCGCGGGCTTGACGTAGGCATCGACGACGCCACCGGCGGACGGGACGAAGCCCAGCGAGGTCGGTGCGATCTGGCTGCCGGGGAACTGGGCGGTCAGGCTGTTGAGGGTGTCCCCCTGGGCCGGGATGTAGGCGTCGACGTAGACGAGGGCCTTGACGTTCGGGTTGCCGGTGGCCGCGTCGGTCGTGACGAAGCCGCCGTAGGAGTGCCCGACCAGCACGATCGGGCCGGGGATCGTGGCGAGGTAGCTGGCGAGGTAGGCCGAGTCGCTCGCGACGCCGCGCAGCGGGTTCGGGGGGACGTCGACGGTGTAGCCGTCCCGCTGCAGCCGGGTGACGACGCCGTTCCAGCTCGATCCGTCGGCCCAGGCGCCGTGCTCCAGGACGATGGTCGGCCGGACGTCCGAGTGCGAGGGGGTGCCGGTCGACGCGGTCGCGACGGTCGCCGAGCCGGCGATCACGCCGAGGACGGCGAGTCCGAGGAGCGCCGAGCGTGCCTTGTGCGTTCCGAACTTCGTGAGGGTGCGCATGAGAAGGACCTTTCGTTGTGGGTGGGGTGTCACAGGTTCTGGCCGGCGAGCCAGGACAGGGTGTAGTCGGCGATCTCTCGCCAGCCGTGATCGAGGACGAGCGAGTGTCCGCGGTCGGCGAACGCGTGGTAGTCGGTGACCGCGCCGGACCCGGAGTAGAGCCCGTAGGCGACCTTGGCCACCACCTCCGGAACGGTGTGGTCCTTGCCGCCGCCGATGATCAGCAGCGGTCCGCGATCCCGGCGCGTGGTGTCCACGGCTGCCGGGGACGAGGCCGAGAAGTTCGCGGTCGAGGCCTCGAAGAGCGGCTTGC
>DATKTF010000545.1:0-5650 GCA_035531255.1 Cellulomonadaceae bacterium | reverse complement strand
GCACACGCGCTCGACGTCCCCGAGGATGTGCGTCGAGAAGAACACCGTCGTGCGCCCGCGCAGCGACGCGATCATCTCGAGCAGCTCCTTGCGGCCCATCGGGTCCAGGGCGCTCGTCGGTTCGTCGAGCAGCAGCAGGCGCGGCGCGTTGACCAGGGCCTGCGCGACGCCGAGACGCTGCTTCATCCCGCGCGAGTAGCCGCCCACCGTGGTGGTCACACCGGCGAGCCCGGCGAGGTCGAGCAGCATCGCGACGCGTTCGTCCAGGAGCGTGCCGCTGATCCCGAACAACCCGCCGGCGAACCGGAGGAAGTCCTCGGCTGTCATCCAGTCGTAGAAGCCGGGGACGTCGGGAAGGAACCCGATCTCGGCCCGGACCGCGTTGCCGGCCGTCGCGACGTCGTGACCGAGGACGTGCACGGACCCGCTCGTGGGACGCGCGAGACCCGTGATCAGGCGCAGCATGGTCGTCTTGCCCGCGCCGTTCGGGCCGAGGAAGCCGAAGATCGAGCCTTCGTCGACGGTCAGGTCGACGGAGTCGAGCGCGCGCTTCTCCCCGTACGCCTTGGTGAGGGCGGTGGTGCGGATCGCAGCCACGGCGCTCGGTCCGGCGGTGGCGCTCATCGCGGTCCGGTGCCGTCGTCGCGGCGACCGTAGAGCGAGTCGGCGATGTTCTCGGTCCGGGACGCGGAGGGGGCCGACGGCACCGGGACCTCGGCGGCCGGCGCCGGCTTGCGGCCCACGACCAGGTAGAGGATCGCGCCGAGCATGTTGACGAGCAGGATGATCGCGACCCAGATCCACTTGTTTCCCATCGCGACCCGATCGACCGGTCGGCGGACCAGGTCGACCAGCGCGACGACGTCCAGGGTGAGCTGGACCAGTCCGGCGACGGCGAGGAAGACGAGGACCCCGGTGGGGAGGTCCGCCAGCTGCGTGCTCACAGTGCACGTCCTTTCGATGACGTGGTGGGGAGGTCGCGCCGACGCTCCGCGGCGCTGCCGAGACGGGACGTCCCGACGAGAAGCAGGAACGGCAGGATCACGAAGCCGCCGATGCCGATCCACGTCGCCCACATCCCCGCGCCTCCTCGTGCGGAGACGACGGTCTGGGTGAGGATCGCGACCGACAGCACGGCGAAGCCGAGACTCACGGCCGACGCGGCCACGCGGTTGAACGCCCGACGACGACGCGCGTGCACCCAGCCCGCCGCGAGCACGGGCACCACGGCGAGCAGGGCCAGTCCGAGCACCGCGGCGCCCCGGCTGCTGTACCCGTCGGCGTGCCCGGCGCCGCTCCAGTGCACCGGGACGGTCGCGGGCAGTCCTGACCACGCCGTGGCGGCCAGCACGCCGAACGCGACGAGGACCGTGATCGGGGCGGCGAGGGTCGCGGTCACGACGCCCTCGGGCACGGCCGCGAACGCGTCGTCCTCGTCGTCGGGCCGGACCAGGTGGGCCTTCACCGCGAGAGCGCCGAAGTTGATGGTCCATCCCATGCCGAAGGCCTTGGGCACGAGGACCCGCGGGTCCGTGGGGTTCCACACGCGCAGGGCCACGCGGTCGGTGGTCGGCGGGCGGACGTCATAGGGCATCCCGAGGACCCGACCGGTGAGCGCCGCGGCGCGGCGGCCGGAGGCGTCGGGCGAGGCGTCGTACTCGGTCGCGGCTTCCGCGAACGCGTGGGCGAGCATCTCGGGCGAGCCCAGCTCGGCGAGCACCTGGGTCGCGTCCGCCGCGGTGCCGGGCGTCGCCTTCAGCCGGTCACTCACGTGGGCACGCAGCTCGGTGAGCTCGTCGGACCCGATCGCGGTACCCGTGGCCGCGGACGCCGCCGCCAGCTGCGCGAAGTACTCGTCGACCATCGCTGCGGCATCGCGAGGCGTCGCGTCACCGCGTGCGAGGTTGTTCATGTGGCGTCCCATCCGAGCAGGTCGTCCATCTCGTTCTTCATCCCGTTCCAGGCCTTGGCCATCCCGGCGAAGACCCCTTCACCGTCGGACGAGAGCCGGTAGTACTTCCGTGGCGGCCCGACGGGCGACTCGCGCCAGACCGACGTGATGAGGCCCGACCTCCTCAGCCGGGACAGCAGGGGATATGCCGTTCCGGCGGTGATCGCCAGTCCCGGGTAGGCCGCGAGCCGGTCGACGATCTCGCCTCCGTAGGCCTCGTCGCGGTGCAGGAGGGCGAGGATCGCGAGCTCGACGACACCCTTGCGGAACTGCGACGGGATCGTCTCGCCTCCGTCAGCCATGCGTGTCGCCTCCTCCCGTCATCTCGTCGCACCTATCTGGTCGCGCCCAGTTCCATGTGTCGCCTGGTACACGGTAATACCCGCTAGTGGTGCGGCGCAAGGGCGGGCAGCCGGCGGGAGCCCGGGACGACGGACCGCGCTCGGCTCGGAGCGCGACTCGCCGGTCGTCCTATGCTGGGCCCACGACCCGCCCCTCGAGGAGGCCTGATGACGGGCTTGGCGCTCGTGGTGACCCATCACCTTCGACCCGGGCACGAGGACGCCTTCGACGACCTGGTGGCACGCACCCTCGAGCGCATCACGGCACTGGAACCCGGCACGCTCGTCTACGCCGTGCACACCGCGGCGGGCGAACCCCTCGAGCGCGTCTTCTACGAGCTCTATCGCGACCACGCCGCGTTCGAGGCCCACGAGGCGTACCCCCACCTCCGGGAGTTCCTCGCCGAGCGCCTCGCCCACATCGAGTCCGTCGACGTCACGTTCCTCGACGTGCAGTCGCTGAAGGGCCCATCCCTGTCGACTCCGTGAGCCGGCCCGCGCGGTCAGGTGCGGTCGCGGTCAGGGGCACGACTCGCCCACGACGACGGACGTGAGGATCACGACGGTCCGCGCATCCACGACCTCGCCCGCCAGCGGGCTCTGCGTGCACACCTGCCAGCTCGCGTCGACGGTCACGGCTCGCCCGCGACCGCTCGCGTCCTGCGGGTCGAGAGAGTACGAACCGAGGGACTGGAGGGTGTCCCGTGCTTCGCTGAGAGGATCCCCGACCAGGGTGGGGACGATGAAGACCTGCGACACGACCGTCGGGCTGGGCGTCGGCGTCGCGCGGACGGCGGCCGTGGTCGGCACGGGAGCGGAGGATCCGGGTCGCGAGGCGCACCCGGCGAGAACGACGACCAGGCACGCGAAGGCGACGGGTGCGAGACGCGCGGCCTGTCGGCGGTCCATCGGTCCGGATGCCCTTCGGGCGGTTATGGGGTGGTCCGTAGGAGTTCATCGACAGGTCGTGCGCGCGGCTTGACCGTCCTGGGCGCCACGATCGGGTGATCGACGAGCGCTGGTGGAGCAACCGCGACGGCGCGGGATCGCCCAGCCCGCGAGAGCGTCGGGAGCCGCGGATCCCCGGCAAGCGCACACCCCGATGCACGTCTAGTCTCGAACTGAGGTGAGCGACGATGCATGCTTCAGTTGGCGACGAGATCATCATCCACGGACGAGTCACCGGAAACCCCGACCGCCGGGGCGAGGTGCTCGAGGCGCGGGGACCCGAGGGGACCCCGCCCTACCTGGTGAAGTTCGACGACGGTCACGAGGCCCTCGTCTTTCCCGGTCCGGATGTCCAGGTGGTGACGCTGAGCCGCTGACGGCTGCCCCGTGCTCCCGTCGGCTCCGCCCAGCTCGCGACAGGGGGCTCGATGACGCACGGCACTCCCGAGGGTGACGACCCTGTCGGTGCCGCGGACGCCGCGCCGGGCCCGGCCCCGGTGCGCGCCGCTCGGAGCCGACGCACCGCGCTCGCCGTGGCCGGGGCCGTGGTGGTCGTCGCTGCCGTGCTCACGGTCGTGCACCTCACGAACGAGGGCACCGTCCGGCCCGCTGCGACCGCGACACCCACCGCCACCCTGCCCGCCGCTCCGACGCCCGTGTCGACCGCGGCACCGGGCGCGCCGCCTCCCGGGTCGGTGCTCGCCGCGTGGCCGCTCTGGTCGACCGTCCCGGCGGGGAACGTCGACCTGACGGCCGCTCCCCGCCGGCACGTCGACCGGGTGCGCGCCGTCGTCCGCACACCCGATCCCGAGGACGCGTCCGGCGCACGTCAGGCCCTGTACGCGCTCGATGCCGCTGACGGGACATGGGTGCGACTCGACCTGCCGGACGGCATCCCGACGGCGAAGAGCGGCGTCGCCCTGTCTGCCGACGGTCGATCGATCGCGTACACCGACGGTGGTCCGGGCGTGGCGCTCATCGACCTCGCGACGGGCACGGCGCGTACCGTCACGATCCCGCCCGCCGCGACGACCGGGTGCCGACCGACGTGGTCGGCCTTCTCCCCGGACGGGCTGCACCTGGCCGTGCTGTCCGAGTGCGGCACCGAGCTGTCGGAGGGCGCCCCCGGCCGGTCGGTGGCCGTCGAGGAGGTCGCCCTCGGCACCGACGACGTCCGCCAGGTCGAGACGCTGCCGGGCGCCTATCCGCCACCGCAGGGCTCGATCGCGTACTCGCCCGACGGAGCGACGATCGTGGTCGGCGTGCTCGACGTCGGGAGCGACAACACCGGGGTCGTCGACGTGGTCGCGCGCGACGGCACCCCCGTCGTCCGGTGGACGGGGACGTTCGCCGTCAACGCGGCGGACCCGTGGCGGGACGCCCACACGCTGCTCGGCGCCGGTCTCGACGCGACCGGTTCCGGCACGGCCCTCTGGCTCGACACGACGACGGGGACGTCGTCGCCCGCGACGATCGATCCGCCCTCCACGGACGTGTCCCTCGTGCCGATGCTGTTCTCGGACGGCATGCTCGTCGCGCGCGCCGATCCGACGTCGGGCACGACGCCCGGCACGACGCTGTGGGTCACCGACCCGCAGCGCGGCACCCGCGCGCAGTGGCTGACGTTCACGGGCGTCAGTGTGCTCGGGGTCCTTCTGCCACCGGCCACCTGACCGGGGAGCCCGGGGGGAGGGAACCCGGCAGGGCGCTCGTCGCCAAGGCGCGCGCCCGCACGAGCACGGCGTCGAGCATGTCCGGCGTGAGCCTGCCGGTGAACGTGTTGTGCGGGCTCACGTGGAAGCACCCGAGCAGAACGATCTCGCGTCCGTCAGGGCCGTGGAGCCGCACCTCGACGCCGTGCCCGAACACGGGCCGCGGTCGCGGCACCTCCCAGCCGAGGTCGCCGAGCGCGGCGAGCAGCGCCTGCCACCCGAACCCGCCGAGCACGACGGCGACGTCGGGGTCCACCAGCTCGAGCTCGCGCCCGAGCCACGGCGCGCACGTGCGGCGCTCGTCGGGCGTGGGCCTGTTCTCCGGCGGGGCGCAGTGCACGGGCGCCGTGAGCCGCAGACCGGTGAGAACCATTCCGTCGTCCCGCGCCGTCGAGGTCGGCTGCGCCGCGAAACCGGTGCGATGCAGGGCCGCGAACAGGAAGTCCCCGCTGCGGTCGCCGGTGAACATCCGCCCCGTCCGGTTCGCACCGTGCGCCGCAGGGGCGAGGCCGACGACGACGACCCGGGCGTGCGGGTCGCCGAACCCTGGCGCGGGTCGCGCCCAGTAGGTCTCCTGCCGGTACGACGCGTGCCGCTCCTCGGCGACGCGCTCACGCCACTCGACGAGCCGCGGGCACGCCCGGCACCGCACCACGAGCGCGTCGAGCTCCTCGACCGTCCGTGCCTCGCCGGATCGC
>DATKTF010000544.1:0-13719 GCA_035531255.1 Cellulomonadaceae bacterium | reverse complement strand
TACTGCTACAACATCCTGCGGCCGCGCAACGTCATGCCGGTGCACGGCGAGGCGCGGCACCTGGTCGCCAACGCGGCCCTCGCGATGAGGACGGGGGTACCGGCCGACCACGTCGTCGTGGCCGAGGACGGCGTCGTCGTCGACCTCGTCGACGGCCGCGCGCGCGTGGTCGGTGCCGTCCCGTGCGGCTACGTCTACGTGGACGGGTCGAGCGTGGGCGAGATCGGCGAGGTCGAGCTCAAGGACAGGCGCATCCTGGGTGAGGAGGGGTTCGTCTCGATCGTGGTCGTCGTCGACTCCGCGACCGGCACGGTGCTGAGCGAGCCCCAGATCCAGACGCGCGGCTTCGCCGAGCAGGACGCGGTGTTCGACGACCTCCGCCCACAGATCGTCGCGGCGGTCGAGGAGGCGGCCCGTGCGGGCTCGGCGGACACGTACCAGCTCCAGCAGGTGGTCCGACGCATCGTCGGACGGTGGGTTTCCGGTCGCCTTCGTCGTCGCCCCATGATCATCCCGGTGGTCGTCGAGGCGTGATCCCGTCAGGTCGTCGCGATCTCGGACGCCGACGCCTCACGCTCCGACCGCGGGCGCGAGTCCGCCGAACGGTGCGTGCCGGCCGCAGAGCCGCCGACGATGAGCACCATCGCGAGCACCACGGTCGGAGTGATCGGCTCCGCCAGGACCGCGGCACCGAGCCCGACGGCGACCACGGGGTTGATGTAGGCGACGAGCGTCGAGCGCGCGGCGCCGACCTCGGAGATCAACGCGAAGAACAGCACGAACGCCAGTGCGGTGCAGACGACACCGAGGGTGACCAGCGCCGCGACGGTGCGGGGTCCCGGGATCGGGTGCGGACCCGTCATCGCGACGATCGGCGCGTACACGAGGGCAGCGAGAGTGAGGCAGGCAGCGGTGAGCGCCACCGCCGGGACGCCGCGCAGCGCACGGTCCGCCACGATCGGGGCGGTCGCGTATCCGAGCGCCGCGAGAAGCACCTGGGCGAGCGGCCACGTGTGACCGTGCACCGCACCGGGACCGAGCAGCAGGACCACGCCTCCGAGACCGACGAGCAGCCCGACCCAGCGCAGCACGGTGACCGGGCGACGGTCGCCCACGAACCGGCCGAGCACGACGGCGAGGATCGGGACGGTCGCCACGAGCAACCCGGTCGTCGAGCTCGCGAGCACCGTCTCGGCGTTCGAGAGCAGGAACCAGGGTCCGACGATCTCGAGCGCGGCGAACGCCCCGACCGCCGCCCAGCGGCCGCGCAACGGACGTAGCCCGCCGGCGCGTACGGCGAACGGGACGAGGACGACTGCGCCGATCGCGGTACGGGCGAAGACGAGCGTCGGTGGCGACACCTCGGCGACGGCGATCTTGATGAGCAGGTACGGCATGCCCCAGATGGCGCCGACGGCACCGAGCAGCAACCACCCGCGTCGCGTCATGCGTGACCTCGCTGCTTCTGTCCGTGGCCGACGTGCACCGACGATCGGTGCCGCTGTCGACCGCTGCGCAGGTGCGCGCACCGTCGACCCGTACCGGAGCGTAGGGCCGATGCCCGACATCCTGCGCGGACCCGTACCGACACGCACGCGGGTGCGGTCCCCGCCCGTGTCGCGTCGCACCGCTACCGTGAGGACTGTGGCAACCCGTGCGACGTCGTCGACCTCTCGTGCGGGAGGGTCTGCCGCGGCCTCCTCACCTCGCAGCTCCGGCGGACAGGCACGCAGCGGGTCCTCCCGCGGGTCCGGCACGGGCCGCGCCGGGGCCTCCGGGGCCCGAGGTCGGTCCACGCCCCCGCGACGCTCCGCCCTCCCCGTCCGGATCGTGCGCGGCGTGTGGATGGGCACCGCGCACGTGGTCGGGGGCACCGCGCGTCGGGTCGGCCGAGGGGCCCGCGACCTCGACCCTGCGCACCGTCGCGACGGTGCCGCGTTCACCCTGCTCGGCCTCGCGCTGATCGTCGCCGCGCGGGAGTGGTGGGGGCTCGCAGGGACCGCGGGCGACGTCGTCGACGCCGTCGTCGCCGGCACCTTCGGAGCGGTTGGGGTGGTCGTCCCGGTGCTCCTCGTCGCCGGGGCGGTTCGACTCATGCGCCACCCGGACCGGGCCCAGGCGAACTCGCGCATGGGTATCGGCGTCGCGGCGCTGGTGGTCGCGACGTGCGGGCTCGTCCAGGTCGGCTCCGGTCTCCCGGCGCCGTCGGGCGGATGGTCGCCGCTGCGCCACGCAGGCGGGATCGTCGGCTACGTGATCGGCAACCCGCTCGCTGCCGGGCTCACGGTGTGGGTGGCCGTGCCGCTCCTCGTCCTGCTCGGTGTGTTCGGGCTCCTCGTGGTGACCGCGACGCCGGTGAACCAGGTGGTCCCGCGGGTGCGCGCGCTGTACGCCAGGGTCACCCATCAGCCCGTCGAGGACGACGACGACGCCCCGCTCGACATCCGCGCCCTTCACTCGGCGGACGATCCGTTGCCTCCGGGGCCGCCGCGCAAGCGGCTCCTGGGTCGGCGTCGGCGCGGCCCGGACGAGGCGGAGCTCCTTCCCGGCGGATACGTCGGTGACGAAGCGTTCGAGCGCGCCGCCTTCACGGACCTCGAGCACGGTCCGAGCGATCACGACGCGGGAGCGCCACCGTTCGAGGTGGCGGATGCGACGCCGACCACCGTCGTCGGCGCGGCCCCGACGACCGAGCTCACGGCGCCGGCGACCACGGGTGTGCCCCGCGGCGAGCAGCCGATGCTCGAGGGCGACGTGCTCTACGTCCTGCCGCCCGACGAGGTGCTCGCCAAGGGCGCGCCGCACAAGGTCCGGTCCGCCGCGAACGACCGCGTCGTCGAGGCGTTGACCACCGTCCTCGACCAGTTCGAGATCGACGCCCAGGTGACAGGTTTCACGCGGGGGCCCACGGTGACCCGGTACGAGGTCGAGCTCGGCCCGGCGGTCAAGGTCGAGCGGGTGACGGCCCTGTCCAAGAACATCGCCTATGCGGTCGCGAGCGCCGATGTGCGGATCCTCTCGCCGATCCCCGGCAAGTCGGCGATCGGCATCGAGATCCCGAACACCGACCGCGAGATCGTCTCGCTCGGCGACGTGCTGCGCTCGTCGGCGGCACGCCGGATCGAGCACCCGATGGTGATCGGGGTCGGCAAGGACGTCGAGGGCGGCTACGTCGTCGCGAACCTGGCCAAGATGCCGCACCTGCTGGTCGCGGGCGCGACAGGCGCCGGCAAGTCGGGCTTCGTGAACTCGATGATCGTGTCGATCCTCATGCGGTCGACTCCCGACCAGGTCCGGATGATCCTCGTCGACCCCAAGCGCGTCGAGCTCACCGTCTACGAGGGGATCCCGCACCTCATCACGCCGATCATCACCAACCCGAAGAAGGCCGCCGAGGCCCTCGAGTGGGTGGTCCGGGAGATGGAGGCGCGGTACGACGACCTCGCCTTCTTCGGCTTCAAGCACATCGACGACTTCAACGCCGCGGTCCGCGCCGGCAAGGTCAAGCCGCTGCCCGGCTCGGAACGGAAGATCGCCCCGTACCCGTACCTGCTGGTCATCGTGGACGAGCTCGCCGATCTCATGATGGTCGCGCCGCGCGACGTCGAGGCCGCCATCCAGCGCATCACGCAGCTCGCGCGCGCTGCGGGCATCCACCTCGTCCTGGCGACCCAGCGGCCGAGCGTGGACGTCGTGACCGGGCTCATCAAGGCGAACGTGCCGTCGCGCATCGCCTTCGCGACCTCGTCACTGACCGACTCGCGCGTCGTGCTCGACCAACCGGGTGCCGAGAAGCTGATCGGTCAGGGCGACGCGCTGTTCCTGCCGATGGGTGCCGCCAAGCCGATGCGCACCCAGGGTGCGTGGGTGACCGAGACCGAGATCCACGCGGTCGTCGCGCACGTGAAGACGCAGCTGAAGCCGAACTACCGGACGGACGTCGCGGTCACGGTCGCCAGGAAGCAGGTCGACGAGGACATCGGCGACGACCTCGACCTCCTCCTCCAGGCGGCCGAGCTGGTCGTCACGACGCAGTTCGGATCGACCTCGATGCTGCAGCGCAAGCTTCGCGTCGGGTTCGCCAAGGCCGGGCGCCTGATGGACCTCCTGGAGTCCCGAGAGGTCGTCGGACCGTCCGAGGGGTCGAAGGCCCGTGACGTTCTCGTCCAGCCGGACGACCTAGCCGCTACGCTCGCCATGCTCCGGGGGGAGCCGGCTGTCGGTGGTACCGACCTGGGGCGGTCGGATGGTCCTCCTGTGGCGACGGACTACTTCGACCAAGAAGACGGTGACCAGTGGACGGGTTCCTCGCGCTGATCGAGCGTGCGACCCTGGTCGACCTGGTGGTCGCGGCTGCTGCTCTGGTCGCCGTGTCCACGGCCGCGGCGATGGTGGTGCGACTGCGGGGCGCAGCGCGGCGAGCCGCTGCGGATCGCGTCGAGGCCGAACGGGTGCACCGCTGGTACGAGGCGGTCAAGTCCTCGAGTCGCGACGGCTTCGTGCTCCAGTCCGTCGGCGGCGCGGTGCTGGACCTGAACCCCGCCGCGTGCGACATGCTCGGCGTCGAGGCGCGGGGCGCCATCGGGCGGCACATCAACGACCTCGAGCTGGTGGTCGTCGACGCCCACGGCCTCCCGATGGTGCCGGCCGGGGTGTTCGGGGTGCGTCACACGAACGGGAGCCCGGGACGTCCCCAGGCTCCTGTGCTCGTGGGCCTCGGAAGGGTCGGCCTGGAGCAGACGGCGATCCGTGCGGTCCAGGTCGTGACCTCCCTCGTCCCGAACGGCGACGGCGACGCCGTGGCGGTCCTCTCGCTGCTCACAGACGTCACGACCCGGCAGCAGGCCAAGGCGGCGCTCGAACGGAGCGAGACGCAGTTCCGGGTGGCGATGGAGAACGCCCCGATCGGCATGGCGCTCGTCGACCTCGCGTGGCGCCTCGTCGAGGTGAACGCGGCCTTCGCCGAGCTCCTGGGCACGACGGTCGACGCTCTTCGCGGGTACGAGCTGCTCGCGCTCTCGCACCCGGACGAACGGGCCGCCGAGAGCGCCGAGGTCCAGCGCCTGCTCGACGGCGAGAAGCACCGGTTCTCGCAGGAGAAGAGATACCTGCGTGCGGACGGGCACGAGGTCTGGGCCGTCCTGGACGTCGCGCTCGCGCGTACCGCCGACGGCGCACCCGACCACTTCGTCGTGCAGGTCAGGGACAGCACCGAGTCGCGGCTCCAGGCCGAGATGCTGACCCATCGCGCGATGCACGACCCGCTGACCGGACTCGCCAACCGGACGCTGCTCCAGGAGGTCCTGCAGTCGGTGATCGAGCAGCCCGGGGCGTCGGGTCGGCTCGCGGTGATGGCGTGCGACCTCGATCGCTTCAAGGCGATCAACGACCGGCTCGGGCATGCCGCGGGCGACGAGGTGCTCGTCCACGTCGCGGGTGTGCTGCGAGCGGCGGCAGGCGGACGCGGGACCGTCGCGCGGCTCGGCGGCGACGAGTTCGTCGTCGTGCTGCACGACCTCGACAGCGCGCGCACCGTCGTCGAGGTCGCCGCGGCCGTGCACGGAGGGCTCCGTGAGCCGCTGCGGCTCCAGCGCAAGCGCGTCGCGGTCCGCGCGAGCATCGGGATCGCCTTCGCGGACGCGGACACGCTCGCGAACGGTGCTCCAGGTCTGCTCGCAGCGGCCGATGCGGCGCTCTACCGGGCGAAGGCCGCAGGGCGGGGTCGCACCGAGGTCTACGACCCGTCGATGGCGGCGAGCGGCGTCTCGACGAGCCTCCATGCCGAGCTCACCGACGCGCTCACGAACGGCCAGCTCGCGCTGCACTACCAACCGATCGTGGCGCTGTCCGACGAGCGGGTGATGGGCCACGAGGCCCTCATCCGCTGGCAGCACCCGCAGCGGGGCATGCTGCTGCCCGATCAGTTCCTCGGCATCGCCGAAGAGGCGGGCATCGGCGTCTCGCTCGGCGCGTGGGTCGTGACCGAGGCGGTCTCGTACCTCGCACGGTGCAAGGACCAGACCCGGTGGGTCTCGATCAACGCGTCCGGTGACCAGCTCGGTGACGGGGAGTTCGTCGCGCGCGTGCTCTGGGAGATCTCGCGTATGCGCGTGGCGCCGGGTCGGCTCGTCGTCGAGCTCACCGAGTCCTCGCTGATCGACTCGGGGACGCGCGTGCGGCACGAGCTGACCCAGCTGCGTGCGGCGGGCGTGCCGATCCTGCTCGACGACTTCGGAACCGGCATCTCACCGCTGTCGTACCTGCGGGACCTTCCCGTGAACGGGGTGAAGCTCGACCGGTCCTTCACGTCGGGCATCCCGGACGACCCCGCCGCGGCCAAGGTCGCGCGGGCCCTCGGATCGCTCGCGCGCGATCTCACGATGATCACGATCGCCGAGGGGATCGAGAACGTCGAGCAGGGCGACTTCCTGTACGCGAGCGGATGGCGGTACGGCCAGGGGTGGCTCTTCGGGGGCGGCCGACCGGAGTCCGAGCTGTGACGACCGTCGCGCCTCGCCACTCGATGCACCGCGCGTGCACCGCCGCGCCCTCTACGCTGCAGGGATGACTGGCCCTTCCCCCTCCCGCTGGAACGCGCCGAATGCCGTGACCGTGGTGCGGATCGCGCTCGTGCCGGTGTTCGCGGCGACGATGCTCGCGAGCGGAGGGACGAGCGCGGGCTGGCGAGTCGTGGCGACAGCGGTGTTCGTGCTCGCAGCCGCGACCGATCGCCTCGACGGCTACCTGGCTCGTCGGTTCGATCGCATCACCGACCTCGGCAAGCTCCTGGACCCGATCGCGGACAAGCTGCTGATGGGAACCGCCCTGGTCATCCTCAGCGCCCTCGGCGAGCTGCCGTGGTGGGTCACCGCCGTCATCCTGGTGCGGGAGCTCGGGATCACCGTCATGCGGCTCCTCGTGCTCCAGTACGTCGTCCTTCCGGCGTCCCGAGGCGGGAAGATCAAGACGGTGCTCCAGTCCGTGGCCATCGGTCTGTACCTGCTGCCTCTCGGCACGCTGCCGGCGGTCGTCACGCTCGTGGCCGCCGTGACGATGGGCCTCGCCGTCGCGACGACGGTCGTCACGGGGGTCGAGTACGTGCTGCGCGTCGTGCAGATCCGGCGGGCGGCGCGGGCGTGACGACCGCGGAGACAACCGCGTCATGGCCGTGACCTCGCGCGATGCCTGACGAGGTGGGAGGACGGCGAGCGGCCGACCTCGCTCGCACCCTGGTGGAGGTGCTGGTCGCGCGCGGGCTCACCATCGCCGTGGCGGAGTCGCTCACCGGCGGCGCCGTGACCGCGGCGCTGGTCGACGTCCCCGGGGCGTCGCGAGTGCTGCGGGGCGGTGTGGTCGCCTATGCGACGGATCTCAAGGCGACCTTGCTGGGCGTGGACCCCGCGCTGCTCGCGGAGCGCGGCGCTGTCGACCCTGAGGTGGCGCGCGGCATGGCCCTCGGCGTCCGTTCCAGGCTCGCTGCCGACGTCGGCGTGGCCACGACGGGGGTGGCAGGTCCGGACGGCCAGGACGGTCAGCCGCCCGGGGTGGTGCACGTGGCAGCGCTCGGGCCCGGTGGTGAGCGGGTGTCGTCCGTCCGGCTCGCAGGCGATCGGGACAGCGTGCGACGGTCGGCCTGCGAGCTCGCTCTGGAGCTCGCCCTGAGCGTTGTCGCACCCGGCGGGGGCTCGGCCCCGGGCCCGACCAGGTGACGGTTCGCCCGGGTTCGGGCCGACTGTCCGGGTGATAGTCAGGCCGGATCCCTTGTCTTGGGGGGAACACGTGTCGATGGTCAGACGTTGAGACGTTTGTGACGTCAGGTGAGAGAGGTGCCCGTGCGACCCGTCGTGGGACGGAGCTCGCGCGGTACGGTAGGAGTCTTCCTACCAGGGAAGTACTGGGAGTCGTGGCGCACCGGACCGGAGTGACCGGTCTGCGGTATGCGGTGCGGCAGGAGCCGGAACGGGATGCGAGAGGGGGACGCCAGATGATTGTTCTACGACGTGAGATCGGCGACGTGCTGCGCGACGCACGCCAACGTCAGGGGCGCACCCTCCGTGAGGTGTCCTCGGCGGCACGGGTCTCGCTCGGGTACCTCAGCGAGGTCGAGCGCGGTCAGAAGGAGGCGTCGTCCGAGCTTCTTGCGAGCATCTGCGAGGCGCTGGACGTCCCGCTGTCGATCGTCCTGCGTGAGGTCAGCGACCGTGTGGCCGTGGCCGAAGGGCTGCTGATCCCGGACACCGTCCCTGCGGAGCTCGTCGGATCGGTCGGAGACCTGGGTCGGGACTGGGCACGGGCACGCGGGGAGCTTGCACGCGTCGGCTGAGCGCCGCTGTCCCGGTGCGGTGACGCATAGGGGACGTTCGTGGTCGTGGTCCAGGCGCGCGTGAGCGGGCATCGGCACGCGTGAGCAGGGCGGTACGCGTCAGCAGAGCAGGGCGGTGCGCTCACCGAGTCGTGGGTGCACCGCTGACCTGTCCGTGCCGTCCACCGACCTGACAGGTGGCGCAGTAGAAGATCGGCCGTTGTCGCGGCAGGACCCCCGACGTCCCGACGCTGATCGGCGTACCACAGTGCCGGCACGGCCGGGAGGCACGACCGTGCACCGCGGGTAGGCCTCGGGGGTCGGTTCCTCGCGGGTGCCACGGTTTCTCGAGCGACCCGACCATGAGTCGTCGAGCGGTCAGCAGAAGGTCGCGAGGGGAAGGGACGCCGCCGCTCGGGGTCCAGGGCCACACCCGCTCCGCGAAGAGCGACTCTGCGGCGAAGATCGTGCCGATCCCGGCCACGACCGACTGGTCGAGCAGCGCGTCGCACACGGCGCGAGCCGGTTCACGGCGCATCGCGAGAAGTGCGCGCTCGAGGCCGGCGTCGATGAAGTCGTCCGCGAGGAGATCGGGTCCGAGCCGGCCGAGGAGTCGAGGCTCGTCCCGCGTGTCGAGGACGTCGACCATCCCGAGCCGATCGCCCGTCGCCGTCCAGAGCACGGTGCCAAGGACGACCCTGACGAACGGTCCTCGTCCTACCGCGCCCGGCGTCCCGGTGCGGGAGATCGACCACGAGCCGTCCATCCGCAGATGGGTGTGCAGGGTCCGCCCGTCGTCGAGGCGCGTCAGCAGGTGCTTGCCGTACGCGCTCGTGCCGAGCACGGACCGACCCACCAGCTCGACGCCCGCCACGCTGGGCCACCGGAGCTCGGCGCGAACGAGCCGCCGGTCGCTGAGGGCCTGGTCGAGGCGGTGGGCGGTCCGGCGCACCACGTCCCCTTCAGGCATCGGTGGACGCCCTGAGCTCGGCGCTGTCGGAGCTGCTGTCCGGCGTCACGACTGACCTCGGAGTCGCAGGCCGCGGGGTGTCGGTGCGAAACCGGCCGCGGCGAGCGCGGAGGTGAGCGGGGTCGCTCTCCGCGACGGCGCAAGGACCTCGTTGCCGTCAGCACGCGTGAGCACGACCCGCCCGAGCGACCCGCCCCGGATCGCCGTGGCGAGCTCCGCGCACGCGTGCTCCAGAGCTGCGCGGTCGTCGGTGAACGAGAGGAGGCTGCGGCCGCCGCGTTCGACGAAGAGGACGAGAGCCCCGGCGACGAGCACGACGACGGCGCCCGCCCGGCGGCTCGGTCGAGGACCACCACCCTCAGCGGCCCCGTGCTGCGCCAGCGGCGGCGGCCAGGCGAGCGCCGCTCCGTACGGGTTCGCCGGGTCGGTGGCCGCGAGGAGGACCGTGACCGTCGGGGGCCCGGGCGCCCCGGGGTCGATGTCGCGCGCGTCGGCACGCAGCTGGTCGACCGCCGCAGGCAGCGCGAACTGTGATCCACCGAGGTGCTCGACGAAGTACCCCCGTCGGACCCGGCCGACGGTCTCGGACGCGGCGAGCACCCGGTACAGCGCGCCGAAGCTCGCCGCGAGCCGCTCGGACGGGACGATCGCCCGGGTGATGACGCCGTGGCGTGCGAGCAGCCGTGCCGCGAGCGCATGCGTCCGGACGGTCGGGTCGGGCTCGCGGGTCGGCAGCAGCGACCATCGCCCCGCGTGCTCGGCGGGCACGCCGGAACCCGGACGACCGGCGAACGACGGCAGCGCCCGGGCGCGGGCGAGCGGGCGGGTGTCTCCCGGCGGGCGGCGCGCGCGGTCGCGGAGGCCGAGGCGGGCGCGCAGCGGCCCCAGGCTGTCGTTGGTCACCCGCCCGGCCCAGACGAGGTCCCAGACCGCCTCGGCG
This sequence comes from Cellulomonadaceae bacterium, assembly GCA_035531255.1. Lineage (GTDB taxonomy): Bacteria > Actinomycetota > Actinomycetes > Actinomycetales > Cellulomonadaceae > JAJDFX01. The sequence continues at coordinate 3,507 of DATKTF010000544.1, read as the reverse complement.
ACGGTCCGGCTGTCCGCGCGCATCGGCGTCGACGACCCGTCGTCGGCGAGCAGCTCGTCGACGCGCGCGACGAGACCCGCCATGAAGTAGGCCCCGCCACCAGCCAGGGCGCTGAGCACCGCGACATGGACGGGGGAGCCCGAGGTGAGGCCAGGGTCCGTGTCGAGCGGCCCGGGAAGGCTCACGGCGGCATCGGCCGCCGGGTGTAGGCTGATCCACGCGTCCCCTCCCGGAAGCGTGCCGTGCCCGCACCAGAGGACCGCGCCGGCGGCCGTCAGCTCGTCGAGCAGGTGGGGCGAGTAGTCCCGGACGCGAGCAGGCAGCACGAGCGTCTCGAGAACGGAGGCGGGGACGACGGCGCCGGCAAGCTGGTCGATCGTCCGGGCGAGGCCGTCGATGCCGCCGAGCTGGCCGATCGCGTGCCATCGCGGAAGGAACACACCCAACGTGGTCTCGGGCACCGGTTCGACCTCGGAGCGCAGCGCCGCCAGGGACCGGCGGCGGAGAGTCCGGAGCACGTCGACGTCGCAGTAGTCGGCCCCGGTCCCGCCGATCGCCTCGGGTCGAAGCCGGCCGGCGACGAGGGCACCGCGTGTGACGAGCTGATCGAGCGCGTCGGTCACGACCGCGACGCCGAGACCGAAGCGCGCGGCTGCCGACGCCGCCGTGAACGGCCCACGCGTGCGCGCGTGGCGTCGGAGCAGGTCGCCGAGCGGGTCGCGCAGCACCTCGGTGAACGCCTCCGGGATCCCGGTCGGGAGCGCGACCCCCAACGCGTCCCGCAAGCGCCCTGCGTCCTCGACCGCAGCCCAGTGCTCGGTCGGCCGCGTCTCGCCGGTGTCCGACCGCCTGCCGGCAGCGATCCGGACCCGGATGGCTCGCCGTGCCGACACGAGGTCCTCGAGCCAGTCGAGGGCGCGGTCCCGCACGTCGTCCCGGGTGCGCTCTGCGACCTCGGCGACGGTCAGCGGGCCGTGGCGCCGGACCAGGTCGGCGATCCCCTCGAGATCGCGGGCCTGCCGCTCGCGGATCAACGCACCGAGCTCACGCTCGGTGCGTTCTACGACCGCCGGGTCGAGCAGGTCGGCCAGCTGGGAACCGGCGCCGTGACCGAGCAGCTCCGACAGGAGCGTCGGGTCCAACGTGAGCGCTGCGGCGCGACGTTCCGCGAGCGGTGCGTCACCGTCGTAGAGGAACTGGGCCGTGTACCCGAACAGCAGGGACTGCGCGAACGGGGACGGTGACGGGGTCGTGACCTGAACCATCCGGACGACCCCGTGGGCGAGGTCGCGCATGAGGTCCGTGAGGGCGCGGACGTCGAAGTCGTCCTGGAGGCACTCGCGCGCCGCCTCGAGGAGGATCGGGAAGTCCGCGTAGTCCGCTGCGACGCCGAGCAGCTGAGCGGAGCGGTGGCGCTGCTGCCAGAGCGGCTGGCGACGGTCCGGGCGTCGTCGAGGCAGCAGGAGCGCACGGGACGCGGCCTCCCGGAACCGCGCTCCGAACAACGCGGACCCGGCCAGCTCGGCGCGCACCGCATCGGCGACGTCGTCCGCGTCGATCAGGAGGTCGTCGAGGGAGATCGCGGGACGGTGGTCGGCGAGGTCGTCGCGCGGGTCGTCGCCCGTGGCGGCCGACCCGCTCACGAACGTGTCCGGGAGCCGCAGGACGATGCCGTCATCCGCGTGCATGGCCGCCACGTCCACACCGGTCGCGCGCAGACGACCCGCGATCACGAGCGCCCAGGGTGCGTGGACGCGTGCGCCGTACGGCGAGTGGATCACGACGCGCCAGTCCCCGATCTCGTCGGGGAAGGTCTCCACGACGACGGTCCGGTCGTCCGGGACCTGCCCGGTCGCCTCGCGCTGGTCGCGGAGGTATGCGAGCAGGTTCTCGGTCGCCCAGCGGTCGAGCCCGATGCCCGCGAGCACGTCCGGTGAGGTCGGGGCGCCGGGAGCGGGGTGCTCGAGCTCGCGCACCCAGGCGCCGATCGCCCGTCCGAGCTCTGCGGGCCGGCCCGGCGAGTCGCCCTTCCAGAAGGGGAGCCGCCCCGGTACGCCGGGCGCGGGGGAGACGAGCACCTGGTCCGGGGTGATGTCGTCGATGCGCCACGTGCTCGACCCCAGGGTGAACGTGTCGCCGACGCGGGACTCGTACACCATCTCCTCATCGAGCTCGCCGACCCGTCGGCCGCCGCGAAGGCGCCGTCCTGGGCCATCTCCTCGTGCCACGCCCGCCGTCTCGTCCGGCCCGGAGCCCGCGCCCGACGAGAGGAAGACGCCGAACAGTCCGCGGTCCGGGATCGTCCCGCCGCTCGTCACGGCGAGGCGCTGCGCTCCCGGACGCGCCGTGAGGACGTCGGTCGTCCGGTCCCAGACGATCCGCGCCCGGAGCTCGCCGAAGTCCTCGCTCGGGTACCGGCCCGCGAGCATGTCGAGGACGGCGCGGAGCGTGGCCTCGCCGAGCGTCGCGAACGGCGCTGCCCGGCGGACCACCGTGGCCAGGTCCGCGACCGTCCAGTCGTCGACGGCGACCATCGCCACGACCTGCTGCGCCAGCACGTCCACGGGGTTCGTGAGCGCGTGGAGCTCCTCGATCTCTCCGCGCCGCATCCGGTCGCCGATCACGGCCGCCGGGACCAGCTCACCGCGGAACGTCGGGAAGATCACCCCGTGCGAGATCGCTCCCACCTGGTGACCCGCGCGTCCGACCCGTTGCAGACCGCTCGCGACCGACGGCGGTGCCCCGACCTGGACCACGAGGTCGATCGAGCCCATGTCGATCCCGAGCTCGAGAGACGACGTCGCGACGACGGCCGGGAGCGTGCCCGACTTGAGCTCGTGCTCGGTGCGGGTCCGTTCGGACCGGCTCATCGACCCGTGGTGGGCACGAGCGAGGACCGGGAGCTCAGGATCGAGCCCGACCGACGTCCCGGACTGCGCCGGAGCGTGGGCGGGTCGGAGCGACCCTGGTTCCGGAAGCACGACGCCGTGCCGCTCCGCCCACACCTCGTTCATCCGCGCGGTGAGCCGCTCGGACCCACGTCGCGAGTTCGTGAACACGAGGGTCGTGCGGTGCTGGGCGACGAGGTCGACGACGCGCTCCTCGACGTGCGGCCAGATCGACGGCTGCGGCAGCTCGGCCGCGGCCGCGCCGCTCAGGTCCGTCACGTCGGGCGTCGACGCGCCCGCGGGCACCGCGCCTGCTCCGTCGCGTCGCGCCGCCGGTGCACTCGTCAGGTCGGCGAGGTCCGGGACGGGGACGACGACGTCGACGACCACACGTTTGGTGGACGGCGGCTGGACGATCGTGACCGGCCGGGCGCCGTCGGCGTCAGTGCGGACGCCGACGAGGAACCGGGCCACCGCTTCCGCCGGTCGTACGGTCGCCGACAGGCCGATCCGCTGCGTCGGGCGGGCGAGCAGCGAGTCGAGCCGCTCCAGGGTCAGCGCGAGGTGCGCGCCCCGCTTGGTCCCGGCGACGGCGTGGATCTCGTCGATGATCACGGTG